>NZLM01000012.1 GCA_002694245.1 Methanobacteriota archaeon | reverse complement strand
TGGCTCGAAGTCTGAAAAGGAGCTTGCTTTACTGTTGATGAAAGAGGCCGAAGGATCCGGCGTTAGGGTTTCTCAAAGAGGAGAAGTTGGAGAAAGAGAAGGGACTGCTCTCGAGATTGCTGCAACTTCATGCAACGATGTCCTGTCTGCCTTGTGGAATGACCACGGCTTGGCGGGATTAATTGGTATAGGTTTGGAGCCCGAGGAAGCTGAGGATTTGTGGTCAGCACAGATGAGCAAAAAAAGAGCGTTTGGTAAATTCTTGAAAGATATTGAATCACAGCGCTCCAAGGCGAGTCTTATTCAGAAATTCCCGTACAGAAAAGGAAAGATACCTGGCCCTGTAGGAATGATCCACGACCTTACAATGACTGGCCTTGTTGATGGTNTAGGGAAAGCAGAAAAGGCNGCACTATCGATCAAAGGAGATATNGAGCGNGAAGCGTCGTCCTGGGCATGGTTAATCGCCGCCGGTAAGTCGAATGGGCAGGAATGGCAATTCTCATCAGATGCTAGAGACAGAGGTGGTGCATGGAGTCTTGCTGCCACACAACTTTGGGAGGCTGGAAAAGCTCTGGTAGACGGCCAAGATACTGACTACAAATTAGCACTAGAAAACCTACGAAAATCGTGTGGTCANATAGAAGAGTTGCCATAGTCAAAGCTGGCTTAGGGCGTTGGAAATATCGNCCCATAAATCTTCAACGTCNTCTATACCTATTGACATTCGAACAAATCCTCTGCCTAATCCTGCAGCAATCCTNACATCTTCCGGGATGAACATATGACTTGAGTTAAATGGGCATTCGACNAGACTTTCAACGCCTCCTAAACTAGTCGCCTCGAAAACGATTTCCAGGCCTCGCATGAATTTCAATGCCGATTCATCTCCTCCTTTTACTGTGAATGCTATCATTCCAGTTCCTTTGGGAATCATTCTTTTTGCAAGTTCATAATCCCTATGAGATGAGAGTGAAGGATGGTGAACAACATCGATTAAAGGATGGGCTTCGAGTCTTTTTGCAATTTCGGCTGCATTAGCGCAGTGAATAGGCATACGTGCTGCTAANGTTCTAATCCCCCTTTCCAAAAGATAGCAGTTGTGTGGATCNGGAGAGCCNCCAAAGTGTACTTTCTTGATGAACATCTTTGCAATCAAATCTGCCTTACCAACAACTGCNCCACCAACGATATCNGAATGTCCGCCGAGATATTTAGTAGTTGAATGGATTACAAGATCTGCTCCAAATTTTATTGGTTGACATCCCCATGGCGATGCAAATGTATTGTCGATTACAAGCAATAAATCGTGTTTCTTTGCGATTGCAGACATGGCTTCAATATCACATATTTTNATCACAGGATTCGTAATTGTTTCAATATACAGCATCTTNGTATTTTCATTAATTGCTGCCTCATATGAAGAAGGGTCTTGCATATCTGCCATTGTTGTTTCAATACCAAATCTGGGAAGTTCTTCAGTCATCAGCCCGTATGTTCCTCCGTATACATCCGAGCTAGCAACNATGTGATCTCCCTGTGATAATANTCCCATCAGCGTAGTGGAGATTGCAGCCATGCCGCTTGCAAATAGTTCGCCATCTTCAGCACCTTCTAAAGCGCATAGTTTCTCTACAACTGCTTCGGANTTTACGCTTGACAGTCTAGCATACAGTAGTGTGTGTTGTGCGCCTGCAGCCCATCCTGCATATCTTTCATCGGTCAATTGGTATGTCGAGGATTGGAAAATGGGTGTGTTGACTGCCCCCTCAATGTGTTGCGTACCAGCATGAACTGCATTGGTAGAAAATTTCCTTTTGTCGGCCATAGGTCTTCCCNGTTTGNTTTAGTTGTCTTCGACACATTAACAATTCGGAGTTTTATTTATCCGGATGTCGGAAAATACCAATGTTTCCTGTGGAATTACCGACATTTTGTCGGAATCTTTGAAAATAACATGTCTATTCGTTGTAATATGAAATTAGATTCTTTTGACTTGAAACTAATCGATTTACTNAAACAAGACTCCAGGGCCTCTGTAACATCGTTAGCAGAATCGATGGGCATGGCGAGAGTAACTACGCATGATAGAATGATTCGATTGCAGAGAGAAGGCATAATCCAAAGATACACCATCGATATNGATGCAAAGGCTTGGGGTTACGAATTGCGTGCTTTCATATTTGCGAGATGCGATAGAGGGAACATCGATAGAAGGGACGTTGCAAAGAAAATTTGTGAATTCCCGTATGTAGTAAGATGTAATGTTATTGCAGGTGATTGGGATTTATTNATCGAGGTCGTTAGTCCATCTATGGATTCTCTAGGAGATGCAATATTGGATGGTTTGTCCAAAGTTGGAGGNATAGCAAACACCCAAACTATGGCGTCATTCTACGATTATTCTGGGCCAGCATCGTCGCTAAGGTAACGGTCAGCTACAGATTCATCTAGTTCTACAATTATATTTCCTGCAAGCAACAAGAAGCCAGTTAGCAGCCAAATTGACGGCTCNACAAGCCCCACTTGCCAGCCATACAATGTCGCCCACACAGGTTCGAATGAGTAGATAATTGCTGCATGTGTAGGGTTGAGATACTTTTGGAATATGTTCAGTATCAAGATACATGCAAGCGATCCTAATATTCCCAAACACAATAATGGAATAATTACGTCTGGTTGTACTGCTGATTCAAACACGNTGAGATCTTTTGCGAAGACTATTGCAATCAAACNTGCTCCAATAACCAAAATCGCAAATGAAGTAGATGTGACCGCTATTGGATCTAATTTCTTTGTTATNCTATCTGTGTATATGATGTGGAGTGCGAAAAATAATGCGCAAATGACCGTTAATAATTCTCCCCTCCCCCATACAACATGNGGTTTACCATCGATGAATGCTGCCCCAATAGTTGCTANTGCTACCCCTAATACCATGACTCTAGTNGGTTTTCTNTCGCTAATTTTTATCGATAAAATTGCTGTAAATACTACGTACAACGACGTTAAAAACGCTGAAACTGAAGGGTCAACATTGTTGATCCCAACCATCTGAAGGAAGAATCCNGCCAACATGAGGCCTCCTAAAATNAGGCCTCCGAGCCAATANTCTGGTGATTTAAGCGCCATTCTAGCCCTCGAAGAAAATGGAATNAAAGCAACAAAGGCGATGAAAAATCGCGACGCNACCATCACACCTACAACGCCTGCTTCACCATAAACTTCGATTTGTTTGTCTAAGGAATTTAGAGCTTGTTTCATCCAAACAAATGTTCCNCCCCAAAGCAATGTGACAAGAAACAGCCCTATCGCTGCTTGTTGCCTCTTTGAGGTCATAGATGGTGGNCAACTCGTTTACTTTTGACNGTGGCGGTTAAANNTGATTATCATNNGTTATTTCATACTAACAATCACTACCCTCTTGTGCTGTAAGTTGTGCGTTGTATTCATGGCGGCTGAATGCTTCTGGGATGAGCCTATTGAAACTGGACCTATTCCAAACTCTGGAGAGCATTTCGATTGTATTGTAGTCGGCGGTGGCCCAGGTGGTGCTGCCTCTGCTTCCTATCTTGCTATGGAAGGTAAGAAAGTACTTCTTATTGAGAAAGGTAAGTGGCCTAGAGACAAAATTTGTGGCGATGCTGTTGGTGGGAAATCTCTAGGGCATGTGAAAGCTCTCGGNGTTAAAGCAAAGTTAGAAGNAACTCCGCATTTCAGAGTNACNGGTATTGTATTTTCTTCACCAAATGGCAGCGACGTAACTGTCCCATTACCAGAGGAAGACGTGGCCAGACTAGAGGCAGGATANTCNCTTCCAAGGCAGCAATTTGATTGGCTACTTTTCGAAAGAGCAACAGAACTAGTTATCGAGAATGGAGGATCGGTAATACAAGATGCTGTTGTAACTGAAGTTCACGATAATTCAGGAGTTGTTTCCGGGGTTGAGGTCGGAATAGGTGGAAAACGTGGAGAAAAGCGAACTTACACCGCACCATGGACAATAGGTGCCGGCGGATATCANTGCCCAGTTGCAAGAAAAGTTGTCAAAGAACTAGCTCAGGAAGAGTTGGTCGACAGGATGCATTATTGCGGAGGATACAGAGAGTATTGGTCTGGAGTAAAGGGNTGTGAAGGNNACGCNGGAAACATCGAAATTCACTTTGTTGACAGTGTTATCCCAGGATATTTCTGGCTATTCCCACTAGGCGGTGGAAAGGTGAATGTTGGAATCGGCATGGTCATGGGATTACTAGACAAACAAAAGGCGAAGCTGAAAGCACTNCAAGCAGATGTTATCGCAAACCACCCATTATTCAAAGAAAGATTTGCTGATGCAGAGATGATAAAAGGTACAGGAAAAGGATGGCAGTTGCCTTTCGGTAGTCCNAGGAAGGGTGAGAAGAATCAGCCAAGGAGAGCCNATGCNCCNGGAGCNTTGCTTGTTGGTGACGCTGCAAGTTTAGTTGACCCGTTTTCTGGAGANGGAGTTGGTAACGCATTAGTCAGTGGAGAAATGGCAGCTAGGCATGTGATGGCGAATGAAGGAGGGGCTGCATACCAAGAAGAATTGTGGGCTGCCCTTGGCCCTGAGTTAACCAACTCATTCAAAATGCAAAAGATGAGTAGGCGTAAGTGGCTTCTAAACTGGTTCGTAGGAAAGGCTGGTAAGAAGCCGGTCATACAAGAGATGATGACAGAAATGATTGCAAGTAAAGAAGCACAAGAGAATTTACACTCAAAGTGGTTTCTTGTCAAGACCCTACTATTCTGATGTGGTAACATGAATGCTGAACTAAACGGAATAAAGGCCGTATTCCTTGACCTAGATGGTACAATCTATCTTGGCGGGGATTTAATTCCCGGGGCAATAGATTTTCTAAATCGATGTGAGCAAAAGGGTGTAATGAGATACTTCCTATCAAATAACTCGTCTAGGTCTGTTGAACAATATGTTTCAAAATTACAGAACATGAATATTCCTTGCACGCCAGATGATGTTCTCTTGTCGACACACGACCTGCTTTCATGGTTGAAAGGAAAAGGCGTAACCAGGACCTGGGCGATAGCGACAAAGGGTATGTGTCAAATGATGGAAAATGTTGGGATTTCTACAGATGATCAGAACCCAGAATATGTAGTNCTCGGTTATGACACNGAGATAAGCTATGACAAAATTTCGAAAGGNTCTGTTTTCATGCACNAAGGCGTACCATTAGTTGCAAGCCATCCGGACATGGTTTGCCCGTCGCCAGAGGGTGGATTGCCCGATGTAGGTGCTTACCTTGCTATGCTAAAGGTAACAACTGGAAAGGACCCTGAGCATATCACAGGAAAACCTAATCCAGGAATGATAATGCACAAAATAAACGAATTAGGACTTAAGCCATCTGAATGTGCTATGGTAGGGGATCGGCTTTACACCGATATGGAAATGGCAATTCAAGCAGGCTGTGTATCGGTCTTAGTTTTGTCAGGAGAAGCTACCGCGGCAGACCTAGAAGAATCAGGTAAAATCGTAGACGTCGTTGTAAATTCTGTAGATTCTTTGCTGAGGTGAGACTTTGGGGAGGCTGAAAGAATTCATCTCCCGACGAAAAAAGTTCGAACCTGAAGGGCATGTTGTATCTGGAAGACTAGCGGAGTTCCGTTTGATGAAATTAACGAGAGCTGTTTCTGGTGATGCATTAGTTTTGGAAGGCGTAAGAATACCAGATCCAGACGATGGAGGACGAAGAGAAATTGACATGGTGATTGCAACCAAAGATGAGATCATTTTCGTTGAACAGAAGCATTGGTCTGGATCGTTTACAATAACCAGTGAAGGACGTTTCTTCCAAAGGCGAAAGAACGGTGGAACCCTGATGCACAAGGATATTGTAGCGTGGACATGCAGAAAGGGTGACTTATTATGCAACCTGCATGAAAGGAGAGTAGGCGAGGCTGCGCCACCAAGTAGAGTAGTATTGGTGTTTTCAAATAAGAATCTAGAATGGGACCCATTGCCTGAAGATGTACCTGCAGAAGCATATGATGAGATGGGGTTCATCAACATGGTTGAAAATCTCAAAAAAACACCGCCTAATGAATTGCTAAAAGAAACACTGCTTGGTTTTGGGACCTGGGACACTATCCACCTTAACGGTGGAAAAACCCTACATGGAGACATCCTGGATTATCCGTTCGAAAAGAAAGATTGTACCGTAATACATAGCGGGATTCTTGGCATTTTAACCGGGCCAAAGAGTACGTTATCGACTAGTCAAAAAATAACCGACCAGTCTGGTCCATTAGTAGCTGTAGTTGGTGAAGATCGGTCAAGAATTATTCCATTTGCAAATATTGCAAAAATTGAATTTAGTAATCCGCGAAAGGAATGGGGTTAATCACAAACGATACGCTGCGTGGTTGTTTACAGTTTCCTGTTTTTATGCAATATGAATTTATGACAATGCATTACGCAATTCCATCACGTCGATGCGGTTGTCGCCATTTGTATCGAAAGCAGTAATGATCATTGAAATTTGACCGGGAGTAAGCGAGTCGCCTACAATTTTCTTTATTCCTTTGTACAACTCAGGACCGTTTATTGTTCCATCTCCGTTTGTATCGATCTCCTCAAACAAATCCTTAACGGTCTTACCTTCCCTACTCATTGTGTCCTTCAACTTTTCAAGAGCTTCACTAGTTGCCATGTATATTCGGAGGTTGAAGTAAAACAAAACCATTGCCCTAAATGAAGGTCATTTCTCAGGTCCAAAAATACATCGACAAATGGGTACCGTTTAACAAAAACACTCGATGCGCGTTGCATGGCTGAACTATGGA
>NZLM01000011.1 GCA_002694245.1 Methanobacteriota archaeon | reverse complement strand
ATCCATTGGGAAGGTGAGTGGTTCAGCACCAAATCTCTGGCCGTAAACTGGCCATGTCAGATTAGAGTCTGCGTCTGTGTAGAAGGACCACATTAGATTTACCTCACCAGCAATTAGCGCAGCGTTTTCTTCAACTATCGCCTGAACATCTACACAGTGCATTGTTGAGGATGGCATTGTATTGCCCAATGATTCTTGGCTTAATCCAGATGATGCTGACCATGAATCTTTTTCGATTTCTGGCTTTTGCCCATCAACCTTTATTGTAAATGATGCGCATCCAAAGGCACTGTTACCGTCACAAATTGATGCTGTTGTATCTGTTGCTCCCTCTGGTAGATTGACCAACCTAAACGTATACACATACTCGTTTGACAGAGGCGGTGCTGTTATGTTGATGTTAAACGCACCACCATCGATTGTGTGGAGTGTTGGACCATCTGTCCTTGAGCCATCAGCTCCTCCCGCAGGGTAAGCTAAGTANCCCTTGTTACCATCCATCATTGCCTCTNGTCGTGTNACCTCTAGAGTGAATTCACCTTCAGGGAGGACGTATACTCCGTTNTTNATTCCATCAATGTAAGCATATTGACCTTCCATAGAGACTGTGTCACCAGGGAANACGAAGGCGACCTCAACATCTTGGGAATATGGTGCCGACAAATCNCTAAAGCTAGGACTAATTCCGTTCCTGTAATCTAACTGAATACCATCACTGTAGACCCAGCGTTGCTTATGCCTTCCACCAGATTCACTCATCAATGAAGGATCACGATCCATATCTTTGATTCGCAATTGTGGAACATAGGTAGTAGATTGTATACCAATTATATCCCAATTCAGCCTAATTGGAAGGTCCAAGTAGAACTCATCTTCGAATGGATCAATCAATCTTCCACCATCCATTCTCAAGACTTGTGGACCATCGCTTTCATTGCTTGCCGGAATGATTTGAATGTCGTTTGTGTCAGACCATGCTGTTTCATTTCTAGGCGAATAGTATACAACCATGTTTTCAGGACCGAGGTCNATCTCGAAGTAATTGATATCTCTCCAGCCGTTTTCATCTGTAGCCTCCACGATTAGGTGGTAAGAATTTCCAGCATACATTGTCATGTTCCANGGCCCCTGATAGAAAGGAGCNCCTTCGTTTGGATTGTGAAGTCTGTTNCCGTTGGAGTCCTCNATGAAGAAATTCCTAATGTTTGGAGTTTTGGCATCCATTGATACATANGTGACTAAATCATCTTCAAATCCAGGAACTCCGCCTTCTATCTTGTTGCCTCCTAGGTCAGTTCCTTCGATGTAGATACTTACTTTTCCTGGAGGGTCTTGTCCTTTGTTTGCATCGTCACTGAATGTTCCGGTGTAATTTGCTGTCGGNGCTTCACCATCACTCACCAATGTCATCATGACATATTCGTCTGGGTCTGCAACACCATCCATGTCTGAGTCATGATCGTATTCNACCCAGTAGTACATNTCCANAGATGTTGGCGGAGANGGTATGTCTTGCGCTAGAACTCTTACCTTTTGTTGTGCACTTGGTAGAACCCAAGTGTCGTCAACCAANCTTCGCCAATTTGTCCAGATAGTTGGATCATAATTTGAAGCCTTCAAAACTGATATATTCACTAATGTTGGTGAGTATGTATCTATTGTTAGATTGAAAGGTATTGCACAATCTTCATCGGAAACAATAGGTGCAGGAGGNCATAGTGTGTCGCCACCCTCATACCCATCAATCATGAACCTGTAGGTAGCTGTACCGGCAGCNGTNGCTCCCAAGTTGACATTCCAATCGAAGTTGCCACCGATAACACCAGTACTATTGGAAACTTCAACCCATTCTGATATTACTGACCCGTTTACNGTTTGAACATCCCATTTCTGAAGGGACATGTTGTACGCTGTGGGGTCTGGTGCAACATCTAAGCCCTCTAGTCTTACCGTACCTACCAGATTGATATTTTGGTTAGAGCTTGCNGATGTCAGATCTTGGACATCACCAGCTTCATTTCTTAGTTCAAATGATGAAATCATTGCNTCATTTTCAATTGCGTTACCATTCTCAGGNGCGAGAACTACTGCCCCTGGTAGNCCNTTTACTCCGTTATCNGCAACAAGGCTTGCATATATTCGNAATTCTGCTGTGTCCTCCCAAGCAGGGTTAACTCTGAATCTCCACTTCACTTCCATTTCGTCTCCGACTGTGTTGTATGACGATGATTCCATAGTCACCAAATTGTGCGGATCGTATGCTTCAGTAAACAGCGACAATTCAGAGAANGCTAATTCGACAACACCGCTAGAAGATTCCATGCGTAGACGTGCCTCTGCAAACGATGCTCCTGTGCTCTGTTGAACGGTATGTGTCGATACTGCTTCGATAATGTCTCCGTTAGGATACAAGCCTTCAGGGCTACCAGTTAACGTAAGTGTNGAGTCNTAACCTGATGCAGTTGTAATCGATAGGTCAGAGAATTCNACTCCACCTCCCGTGGTAGCAGCAATCGCCAGTGGAACATCCACATTTGCTCCAGTTCCAAGCGCAATACCTTGGTTCAATTCTCTATCGAAATTACTNGANGCNCTTAGAGTAGTTTCCCAATCGTAGATTACATCAAGATGCCCAATTGTAACTTGAGTTCCGCTNGCTGCACTTGGGTTAGAAATATCGAAGTGGAATGTGGCCCAATTGTTTCCGTATTCATCTATGTAAGATGGTTGGAGTAGTGGATTGTCAAGCAGGGAATTTATTGCACTCTGGAATGGGAACATCATTCCAAGTGTATCGTAAGAAATCAATGATTGGTTTGGCATGGTTCCCAAAGAAACCTCTTGCCCGCTTGAAGACAGAGTTAAGTCAAATCCACCAGCAGTGTTGTCATACATTACAACATCTGCAAGTTGTACCTCTGCACCCATCGGTAGCATGAAGCTTCCACCGGTTCCCTCGCCGTTAATGTTCAAAGTGACTGTTGCTTCATCCATTGCATGGTTCATTCCATTAGCAAATCCAGCCCAAAGCTCTGTTTGCCTACCAAAGGAACCGAAAGCAGGTTCGTTCATAGCCCATTCAACATCTCCATCATTCGCAATGTCTAATTCAACCGAGGTAGCAGCGTGACCAAAGTCAAGATCAAACCATAATTCTGAAAGTCCACATGGGTTTGAGTAAGAGATGATCGAGGAGAATCCAAATATTGCCTCTGATGGATACCATGCTTGGTCTACTGTCAGATTAACGATTGAGTTATCTCGCAGTGTCAATTCTATCACCGGAACTTCCGAGCAGTCATCCAGTACCCTTGGAGTTATTCCGAGAATTGGTTGCGAGAATTTAGTCACGTATTGCGGTGGATTGAAGGAATTATCCTTGATAGTTGGAGTNTANAACAACGGTTGCCCTCCCCCAGAGCTTTGCCAAACACCATCAATTATTCTAGGATCGAATATNACNTTGGTATCATTCATACCTGTTCCAACTCGAGTTCCTATGTTTATGCCATGCAGTTCGGCTGTGGAGAGTTTGTATTGACCAGTATCAAACACAAATTTGATGTCTATAACAGGATAATCAGCCGCTTCAATACCCCAAAGTTCCACAATGGGGCCCTCGAGATCTGCCATTTGGTTTCCATCCCTGTCGAAGACTATGTCCGTTGTACCACCTTTGAGGACTGTGACTGTTAGCGAATTAGTTGGAGTAGTCACTTGCTCTAGAGTTAAGACACCGTAGCCATCAGGGAATCCAGGGTTAGGTGATTGTTTAGGAGTGAATCCTTTTACTGTCATCCACCCGGTTTGAGGAAGTGGATCGCCAAGCCTGAAGTCATCGATGAACCAGCCAGGCATTGTAGCGTTTTCAGGCACTCCTGCGCCATTGTTGTGACTCATAACGAATTTTATCTGGACATATTTATTGACGTGTTCTGCCAAATTCACAGCAAGAGTAGCCCATCCGTTAGGGTTGGAACTTGGATTTGTAGACTCACCACCTAGTGCATAATCTGTGCCAGATAGGCCATCACAATTTTGGATTCTTCCGTTTCCAGAGCCAATCGGATACAATCCATTTGAGTAACCCACACCTGTTGAGTTAGTAACATCGAATGGTATGTATTGCCATTGGAGATCAGGAGATGGGAAATTTGGAGAGGATGAATTTCTAACCATCAAATAAGCACAGTCGTAGTATGTGTTGGTTGGATTAGCACCTGGGTTGGTCTGTGTCCAATGTAATCCGTGCCAGCTTGAAAATCGAGCGATTGTAGAACCAGGGTCAACTTCCATTGCTGGGGAAATCAAGTTGTAGGAAAATGGTGATCCTTGGTCATCATTTGTGTAATCATTGTCAAAATCATACATGTTCGTTCCCCAGCAATCATTACCTGTGTTGCAATTATCGTTGAGAGTTGTTCCTTCTGAAAGGCTACCGTGTTGCCATGTTGTTCCATCAAATATTGGTGGCTGGGTGTGGTCGAAAAATCCAGCGTCGGTCCTTTCAAAGTCTGTAGAGAAGCCTCCGCTAACAAGTTTGACTATCTCCTCTTGGTATGTGAAATCAGAGAGGGTTGAGTATTCGGTTTGGCCTACGTTGTATGCTGGGTCCCAAACATACTGTGCAGTGTCGCCGTTTATTGTAGAGTGATCGTTGTGGGTTGCCATACCTGTTGATAGTTTGACCGAAGCACTGGTTACTGTGTCTCCTGCTGGAAGTGTCACGGTTCCATCTTCGATATTTGTATACTCTGGACTGTCTCTAACCTCGACTAGTATCTCGCTTTCTCCACTACTAAATGTGGTTACGTTTGCTGCACTTGCCATCGGTGTGATTAGCATTAGCAAACTGAAAACCAATGCGGTTATTGCACTCTTTTTATCATTCATTTCGGCCACCCTCTGTCGGTTCCACATTGAATTGGCATAAAATACCCACGGAAATGTGTATTCCCGGGTTCCCCCCTTTAGGGGGGTACCCGATGGATTGTTCTATCATGCAAAATCTTTGGAAACTAAACGTTTCTTGGAAATGGAACTAAACAAGTTATGATTGAGAGTTGTTGAAACTATCATTCGAAATCATACATTTGTTGGGATTTCCTCAAATGAATTGAAACATGATTGAGGATTGGACGGTTTGATGGAACCATTCAGCAAGGAACCTGTTACGCTGATTGAGGAAGTGTTTCCTCAAGACACAAATTCGTACAACACCCTATTTGGAGGTAGATTACTTTCTTTGATGGATAAAGCCGCAGGCATAGTTTGTGCAAAGTTTGCTCATCGCGAATTTGTAACCATATCAATCGATACTTTGGAGTTTAAAGCGCCTGCAAGACAAGGTGACCTTATCGAAGTCACTGCAAAAATTGTCTTCACTTCAAACAGAACTGCGTGCGCCAAAGTAACCGCTTGGGCTATGAATAAGTCAGACTGGACAAAAACCGAAATATGTGAAGGCTATTTCTTCATGGTTGCAATAGATTCTATGATGAGACCGATTCCAATACCACAATTCAATCCAGAGACCGAAGAAGAACATTCTGACTGGGAAGCTGCTAAAGCAATAAGAGCGCACATGCTAAACCAAAGAAACCGATAATCATTCATCGATTCGAGGTATTGAATTTACTGCTTCAGCCCTCGACTTTTCTGTGCTTACAAGATCTTTGAATGCGGTTGGTATCACAGGTTTAGGATTTATGTGAGACATCATTTTTTCAACCTCTTCATCGCTTACATCACCGCCATTTTTCTTCGCTAAGTTTTGGATTGACTCTACGACTTGAGATTGCCTACTATTTTCTGCTTGAATTCTAAGTGTATCCCCTGTTTTTAACCTCCTCCGGAGGAATTTCTTCGGGAATTTTGCAGCAGGCGCCATCAATTCAGAAAGTACCGATTTTCCAGTAAGAGAGCGCTTCATTCCCTTCTTCATCTTGAGCTTGGTAGTAACTGGCTGCCTTCTCAATTGTTTTAATTTAGGGAATCTCTCCTTTGGTGGCTCTATTTCATCAGGAATTATTTCTGCATCTATTGGCACATCTCTCCTNGAAGATGCGACTAAGGATTGCTTCTCTTCCTCAGGTTCCTGATTCGGAAGAGGCGAATCNGGTGAGTTGAAGACGTGNGGATTACTAGGAANGTGAGCACCTTGGGCACCAACGAATGATGGTAGGAATTCTGTTGGAGCAGGAGTTAANTGTGGCATTGAATTATGGCTATGATTTTGCATTGAGTGTTGTTGAATCATTCCGTATGAATTCCCTCCATCCGGAGACCCTCTCAACACCTGATTAAATTGCTCTTGGTGTGTAGGCGGTTGCCATCCACTTGCTGAGATATTATTTCTTCTNGTGATCAGGTTTTCACGAGAACGTTGTAGTAAACCATCTGGCATTACTTGTTCAATAGATTCCTCTTCCTCATCCCAAATTGAAGGTAAATCCAAATCATCTATCACTACAGCTGGACTAGGTATTTCATCGANTTCTATGAGAGGTTCATCGATAGNCATTGCATCCATGAAGTGNCCGATTACAGGGGAAGGGAACAACTCCACCGGNTCAGGTAGTAACTCAATCTCTTCGGAGTTGAGGGACCTAGGGTATTCTGAATCACTAACCATGTTGTCTACGCTTTGTTTCGCATCTTCCAAATTCATCCCATTCTGAATCCTTTGGATAAGGGCACACAATCGCATCATTGAAAGATCTGGACCAAAGACTGTATGGCAATCNTTTGCCTTGGTATCGATAGTCAAAGTCGGCCTTCGTGTTAGATANTGTGAGGTGGCCATGACTATCCCTGCTGCTCCAAGCACGGCCTGGAATTTACCAGTGACGCCTCTCCAAGCCACCCACATGAAGATTAAACCGACAACTGCAAGCCACCCGGGGACAAGAGTTGTATGGTGATGATGTACTCTTTGAATTGCATCNAGACGTATGTCTAAGGCATGCCCATTTTTTGATTCNAAAGAGACTTGGTTCTCGCTTAAAGTCGCTCTGACTTTACCTCGAACTCCACCCAGTGACAAGGAGCGGAANTTTATCCCCGCTCCATTGACACTGAGCCCCTCTGGCTTCGTGTCCATTAGCATCCCGGNTGGTCGAACTTNCAAGGGAGGTTATGAATCCACCGTTTATTCCCCCTACGGGGGAACCGATATTCCGAGTAAATCATTCAAGCCGAGATAGAGAAGCACTACCCATGATTCTNGGCTTCGAATCTAATTGAGCAATGATAACTTTTGGTGGATTTTCTCTGCGTATAAAAATCGGCGATTCCCATGAAACTCTAAGTTCAGGTTCAATGGATTCAATGCGGCCGACAACGAATTGTAAATCTACACTAGCATGGAGAATGTCTCCAGGTGCAAGTATTCTTTTTTGGAATGGTGAAATATTAATGTTAACCATACTACTGTTATGCTTGTCGAGACAAATAGGCACGGAGATGCCCTTATTTTTATCTTCAAGAGCAGGATGAATGATCAATGAGCCCCCTGTCAAATGTTCTTCTTTTGTATTTCTCAAGGCAATTCCAACCCTATCACCTGCAACCGCCTCNGGTACNTCATCATCCATAACCTGTAAGCTCTTCACCGTGCCCGGACCATCTGATGGTAANAGAAACAATTCGTCATGGACAGCNACCGACCCTGATTGGACATAACCTATTGCTACTAACCCTATTCCTTTGACATTGAAGTATTGATCAACTGGAACAACAAGGGGCTCGGATTTTGCTGCTTCTAAATCTACAGTTATTTCATCCATCAATGAATACAATGATTCACGTATTTCAACACCGTCATTCGAACACTGTNTCCANTCACCTAATCCAGCTTGTTTCAGGAATGCTTTGACTTGNTCTTCGTCTATCCAACCTCCATCTGTTGGATTGATAACATATACTCCTTTAGTAACNCCAGCCGCAGAAAATCCAACCAATACTTCTCCAAAGGTTGCATCAATTCCTGTTATCTCAATCAATCCTACCCTTGCTGCGCACAATGCATTGAAAAATGGCCTAATTCTATCTGGCATTTTAGCAGGACGAATAAGAGAAAGGATCCTTGATCCATCNGGACCAGATTCCTTGTGGACATATGTGTGTACATCCCTTTGATCTGTTGCTTTTGCAATTGATTTTGCAAGGTCATCACTACCAATCATAGCGATATTCAGCACGGTCATAAACCTTCGAGGTAGGACTTGTTCTTGATTATACTGTAATCAGGAAGTTCTAGACATCATTCTGTAAGCTTCCAACCTCTGTTGATATTGTGCACGAGTTAACTCCCTCAGTCTAGCGGTTCCAAATTCCTCAAGCGTAAAAGAGGCGGTAACTGTAGCNTGGACTAACGATTCTGATAGCTCATGCAATGTCAATTCTCCCTCGCCTCCAGACAGNCGTTGAGCCATTGCACCTGCAAAACTATCGCCGCAACCGGTTGGATCACGCAGATTTTCAACCGGAAAAGATGGTATGGAAATAATCCCGTCAGGATGGAATGCTATTACGCCGTGCTCACCTTTCTTGACGACTAAAATTCCACCATCACTTAACTCTAGTACCTTCTTTGAGGCTGTAATCAAATTTTCATCTCCTGCAAGCATCTTTACTTCNGCATCATTGAGTATCAAAATTTCTACTTTTTTTATGACATTCAACAAATCATCTCTTGAAATTTCAATCCACAGATTCATTGAGTCTAATATTGTAAGACGACNAGGTTGAGTTTGTTCTATTATTGATGCTTGAATAGATGGAAGCAAGTTAGCACACATTAGTATCTTAGGTTTACAATGAGTTTTTGGTACAACTGGATTGAAAGTCTCGAAGACATTTAGTTGAGTGTCGTGTGTNACTGCNTGGGACATGTCTCCATGATACGATCCTTTCCAACGAAATGTTAGGCCTTNCTTAATCTCNAAACCTGATATATCCAAATTAGCATCCTTNTACCANCTGATATGCTCCTGTTTGAAGTCATTACCAACAACTCCGACTATAGCTATTCCATTTCCATTGTTGATNGAATCATGAAAGGATGCAGAAAACCCTCCATANGATGCCGATCCGCCNAACTCGTCTTCTCTCTTACCAAATGGAGTCTCTAAACTATCGTAAGCCAAACTGCCAACGACTAAAACATCCATCAAATCATCCCAATAATTCTTGATGTTCCTCGATATATGCTATGGTTACGTCTCCATTTTGGAAATCCTCTTCATCCATTATTCTGCGGTGAAGTGGTATTAGATGGTCAACGCCAGTAATCAGGGTTTCATCTAGGGCTGTTCGCATTCGTCTAATTGCAGATTCTCTATCCGGGCCCCATGTGAGGAGTTTGGCAAGAAGACTATCAAAGCACCCGGGCATTTCATATCCNGGGTGNGCATGTGTATCACACCTAATACCGAATCCTGATGGGAAATGACATTCCCACAATCGGCCAGGTGAAGGAACAAAATTGGTAGTGTCTTCTGCATTAAGTCTACATTGAATTGCGTGACCTCGGATTTTGATATCATCTTGGCTTAATGGTAGAGGCTCNCCTTGNGCGACTCTAATACCGAGTTCTACCAAGTTATATCCAGTGATTAATTCGGTTACCGTGTGCTCAACTTGGACACGAGGATTTACTTCAAGGAAATAGAATTCTCCATTTTTATCCCTAAGGAATTCAAAAGTTGCTAACCCCTTGTAACCAACTGACTCTGCACCCGCACATACAAGAGCACCAATCTCTGCTCTCTTTTCATCTGTTAGCCATGGACCTTCTTCGATNAGTTTTTGATGCCGTCGCTGAATAGAGCAAAATCTCTCTCCGAAATGAATTGCTTTATTTCCATCAGCGAGAACTTGGAATTCAACGTGCTGTGCACCTTCGATATATTTCTCCACGAATACTCTATCGTCGCCAAATGCAGACTTTGCTCTTCCTTGACAGAGTTTTAGAGCACCCTCGAATTCATGCTCTTCNTGTACAATTTGCATGCCAATTCCTCCACCACCAGCAGCAGCCTTGATAATCACAGGATAGCCTATTTCTTCAGCCAATTCACTTGCAACCTTGGCAGAGGAAATTGGCTCACTACTACCCTTTGCTGTTGGTAAACCTGCTGCCTCCATAGCAGCTCTTGCTTCTATCTTGTCACCAAGTAATGTGATAACATGAGATGCAGGTCCAATGAAGGTTATTCCCTCTTCCTCAAGACGTTTAACAAAGTGAGNATTTTCAGCAAGGAACCCATAGCCAGGGTGTACTGCATCACACTGCAAATCCTTTGCTGCTTGTACCACTGCTTCGATATCGAGGTATGATTCTANGGGATTGGACCGCATAATAGGATAAGCTACGTCGGCAAACCTTACTGGNAGAGATAAACGGTCCTCCCTACCATNAATAATTGCAGCTTCAATTCCCATATCTCTTAAGGTTCTGAGTATTCTAAGGGCGATTTCTCCACGGTTCGCAATCAATACTCGTTTGAATCCCATGATATCCCCGTGGTGAAACTATTCCTTATACGCTTCTCCGTTCAAGCCCCACCATGAGCGGAGATGTCCTAACCGGTTCTGCTGCTATCCGTCAGTTTGCCGGAAAAGACCTAAACCAAAATGGAAAAATCATCAATCTTGTTGTGTCAGGAAACTCAAGATTTTACGATTCAGAATGGATCGAAGAACAAATTGAATCATGGATTGGTTGGAATTCTGAACCAGATTTGATAATACTCGGAGGAGCAAGTGGCGTTGACTATTTAGTCGAGAAATGGGCAAATGAAAAGGGCATTCCTATGGCGATTTTTAGTGAAGCTTGGAACGAGCCAAGAGGAGGATTGAAAGATCCAGGAAGGCCAGAAGCATCTCCTACCATGGGTGATAAGATGCTTGAAAGGGCTACCCATTTCATCGCTTTCCCAGGTCCAAAGTCAAAGTGGACTACAATCATGATTAACAAAGCAATAGACAAGGGCATACCAATTGTATCTCTGCCCACCCACAAGAAATGAGTTGATTAGTAAACATCTCTTAGGTATCTCTTCTCTTCTCTCATCATTGTCTTCTCAATGAAATGGGTTGCATCATCCTCAGACATACCACCGTGTTCCATGGCGATTTCAATAAGAGCTCTGTGAACATCTTTAGCCATGTATTGCTTATCGCCACAGATGTAGAAATATGCACCCCTTTCAAACCATTCCCAAACTTCAGCACCATGTTCTTTTAGCCTGTGCTGGACATAGATCTTCTCTTCTTGATCTCTTGACCAAGCGGTTGTAAAACGATACAGATGTCCTTCATCCAACCAGTCTTCTATTGATTCTTTGTAGTAGTATTCCGTCTTCTCAGATTGGTCGCCAAAGAATAGCCAGTTTTTCCCAGTGCCACCATCATGAACTCTCTGTTCCATAAATGCCCTAAATGGGGCTATGCCAGTTCCAGGTCCGACCATTATTATGTCAGTTTCTTTGTCTTCCGGGAGAACAAAAGACTTTGTCGGTGACATAAATACTCCAACATCGGTCTTGTTTATTTCCACTTCATCCGCCATGTAAACAGTACATAGACCACCTCTGTCTCTTCCATGGTGTGAGTATCTAACAATACCAACAGTCAACTCTACAAAACCAGGATGTACATCATGGCTGCTTGCGATTGAGTAAAGTCGAGGTTTTAGTTTGTCAGCTAATTCTAAGAATTCTTCTGGAGTGTAAGATACATCAAAGTCATTCATGACATCAATGTAATCCCTTGACCAGATGTAATCCTCCATGGCATCAGCGTCTGTTGTTAGATGCTCAACACGGCCAACAGGATCATCTCCGGGTATGGAGGGGAGAATCTCATCCCCAAGACTTGAATCAGAACTCATCCAGCCTGATCCTTGGCCAGCAACTGATTCTCGATATCTCTCTATCAGTTTGACAGTAATTCTCATACCTGTAGATGTAACCTTATTTGTTAGAGAGTTGACGAATTTCTTGTTTACACGATGAATTTCAAAATCCTTTTTCAAAGCCTCGCTAAGAGTTCTCTCGCCGTTATGAGTAGTAACCAAATGGTCAGCATCCCAGCCGGCTGTCTCGATGAGTAGATCTACTGTGTTTTGTGGATTTTCTGCAAGGACTCCAAGCGCATCTCCTACCTTGTAGTCCAGACCTGAATCCCCTAAGTCAAAGACGATGTGTCTAGTTTCTTTTCTCGAACCTTCACCGTTGAGAACATAGCATTCAGTTACTTTGGACATGTACGGATTTTTTGCACTCCAGCTAGACATAGTGACCACCAGTGGTCGTGCCACCTGAACCGAATAGATGAATGTTAGGTGGCGATGATATCATAGCGGAGAGCCCCCTCTTGTCAAAACATGGTAGTAGTCGATTTGCTCGGCAGTGGCAATGCGTTCCTACCATCGGGAAGACTACACTCATTTTTGTTAATAGACAAGCACATTATTGTGGATTGCCCCCCGACCGCGTTAGCAAGTCTAAGAAAAGCGAAGATTAGCCCTGCAGATATCGATACAATACTAATCACACACGTTCATGGAGATCATGTGTTTGGATTTCCAAACTTTTTACTTGAGAGGAAATACATCTCAGATAGGAGTCAAGAAAAAACCTTGACAATCGCCGGATCTAAAATAGTTCGGGAAAGGCTGACTTTACTCTGTAATCTAGCGTACCCAGGAAGCCTCGAAGAGATGCTGGAAAACATCAACTGGGTTGATATTCCTGAATCTAATGAATGGGTGTTTGAGAGATTTAAAGTCTATCATGATGAGGAAGTTGAACCACATGGCTGGATGTTAACTCATTCACAAGGATGGAGTATGTTGCATTCTGGAGACACTGGCCCGTGTGATGAATTGTGGAACCGAATTGCTCAGTGCAGATTTGCAGTTGTCGAAATGGGTGTTCCGGAATGGGTTAACACAGAATATCACCACAAACCGTCAGACATCCGTAAGCTAGCTGAGCTAAACCCGGAAACGAAACTTGTTCTCACTCACACATACATCGATTCCGACTATGAAATAGTAACGAAGGATTTTCCAGAAATGCCATCCAATGTTGTTCATGGCGAAGATTCTATGAGATTTGAAATTACTAATTCTGGCCAAGTGTTGTAATTTTTCTTTATGAAAATTAACACTAGAATTAATTCTTTATCCAAGTATTACAAAATCTCATTTAATTCCAAAGAAAAAATTATTTCAAAATTATTAATCTAAAATGTGTTCTTTATTAGAAATATTGACAGTTGGATTAAATTGAAATTTTAGGGTCATTGAAAATTTTGAGCCCCGGGGAAGCCAAGAGAAAAGTTGGCTTTTAGTAGTGATATTTTACACGATTATCAATAAAATCGCTATGCCTTTTTATACCTTCAATTGAATTCCCACAACTGTGGAAAACCCATTGCCAAATTCAGGATTGGCATTAGCCTTATATGGTGGACTCGGACTCCCCGAAGGCATCACGCACGGTGGCCCCCCGCCCGACCGTCGCATGGTAGGTACACAGAGGTGAAAGATTTTGAAAAAGAATATTTTCGACGGTATTCTTAATCAAAAGACTCTATTCATCCAAAAGGAAGTTTTGCGCCATACTTACCAACCTGAGACTCTCCCTCACAGAGATTACGAAAGAGATCAACTTTCATTTAATTTGGTTGAAGCTTTGAAAGGACATATTCCATCGAATATGATTCTTTATGGTGTAACTGGAGCTGGGAAAACAGCTGTAACCAGATATGTTTGCGACCAACTGAAAAAGAAAGGCGAGGCAATTGGAAGATCGGTTCATCCTGTTATGGTTAACTGTAGACAAATCGACACACAATACAGAGTGTTGTCACACCTAGGTAACGCACTTCTTGAGGAATATGAGAGGGATGAGATTCCATTTACAGGTTGGCCAACCGACAGAGTATTTTCAGAGCTTGTCAAGAGAATGAACTCCAAGGGTGGTGTATACGTTTTGGTACTCGACGAAATTGACCACCTAGTCAAGAAAGCAGGTGATGATTTACTATACAACCTCACAAACTTGAATGCTGAATTGAACAACGCTAGAGCATGTGTTATAGGAATTTCAAACGACTTGAAATTCACTGACTTTTTGGACCCTAGAGTAAGGAGTAGACTCGGTCAACAAGACATAGTATTCAATCCATATAATGCAGAACAACTCCAGGATATCTTGAGATCCAGATCTTCAATAGGAATCAACCCTGATGCGATTGGTGCTGGAGTTATCGAACTCTGTGCAGCACTAGCAGCCCAAGAGCACGGTGATGCTAGGTGTGCATTGGACCTCCTGCGAGTTTCTACTGAAAAGGCAGAGCAAGAAGGCGTCGAAGTTGTTGAACAAAATCACGTCAGGATTGCACAAGCACAAATTGAATCCGATCAAGTCACCCCTGTAATCAGAACTTTACCTACTCAGCAAAAATTAGTACTTTCATCTGTTCTCATAAACGAGAAAAACGGGCTTAGAAATATCCAGACGGGAGAAGTTTACCACATATACAAGCAGGCTTGCAACCATATTGGTCAACAATTTTTAACCGCAAGAAGAATTTCTGGTATCATTTCAAATCTCGACATGTTGGGCTTAATCACTGCGAAGACAATCTCTAGAGGACGATACGGACGAAGCAAAGAGATCAACTCATGCATTCCGACTAATATTGACCCGTGTGAGGTTATGTCAAAGGCAGAACCATCGTTATCCGATGTTTTCAATGCAAAATACAGGCACCAAAGTCAACTTTGATTGATTTTGACTCATGCCAAGACTCATAAACACGGCCAAGGTCGAACGCCCCATGAGCAACGACAGTGAGAATGGAACGAACGGCATGTTCGGTATTCTGACTCAGCCATCCAAGACCCTTGCAAACTGGTATTTTTGGCTTGGAGCGTTAGGTTTGATGCTCGCCATACTCAACTTACTGGGCCAAATTCACCCAACTTACAGAGTTTCATGGGGAGGCATGTTTACGTTTGAATACACAAATGCTGCATTTGGAGACAAAGATACAGCAAGTGCTTTTGTGTTAGGTGATGCAGTTTTCATTGCTGGTTGCCTAGGTTTAGTGGTTCTAGGAGCTAGATCCCTGATTGGTGATAAAGAGCCAGTCGACTGGTTTGTAACCATGATTTCTAACGATTGGTACAACGATTTGATCGATACAAGAAATGGTTGGCTATGTGTTTTCGGTACATGGGCAATGCTCGGAAGTATCGTGTTCTATTTCTACTGGGGAATAATGCACATCGCTTGGATTGACCCAGGTGTATATTCAATAGCGATTTCGCTAATGGCTACTGGCCTAGTCTTCAGGATGTTATCAAGCATTGAAGACGAGGAATGATCAGTGACCATTTCTCCGAAATAATGCATCGATGTATCCAAGAATAATACCCTGCCACAGAACTGCAGACCATGCTATCAGCACTAATTTAGCCTTCAGCCCTTTCTTGGGGATATTGCTTTTTAGAAATGGCCCAATCCAAACTAAAGGTAGTATCAATATCAGTAGTACTTCTCTTGTGAGCGATTCATATATTGATTGAGTGTCTATCTCTGAGTACCCAGACAGATTTGTCAAGTACTGAAATATGCCAACTGTGGTTAATATTGAAAGAGGAATTAACCAAAGAACAACCCAGGATGAACCAATGAAATCGTGACGGACTCCTCTGTATCTACGATGAATTCTAACATGTGCTCTTGCATCTCTTTTCCTCTTATTTAGGAATCTTGCTAATCCCGTTTCAGGGACATGATTTACAACAGCATACGGTGTGTAAACAATAGTACCTCCTGCTTCAATAAGCTTGAGATATACCTCCATATCCTCTGCATGATACCATTCAGGATTGAATCCGCCTATCGCAATTAATTCATTCGTTTTGAACATCGAGCAAGGTCCATTTGCTAAATTTGTCCTTCTTGGTCTCGACCTATATTTTGATTCAATTTCAATTGAACGTATCTTTGAAATCACATCATCACTTCTACCAAATACCGTTCTGCCAGTAACAGCAACAACATTTTCACCCTCTCTTGAAACTGAGGAATCCAACAAGGACTCAATCCAATTTGCTTCGGGCCTTACATCAATATCGGTGATTGCAAACCAATCCCCTTTTGCAATCTCTAATGCAGCCATTCTTCCAGAAGACAGACCTTTTGCCTCCTGTAAATCGTTATGACATTATCATGTGATGCCCACTTCTTGACAATTTCTCTACCACCATCAGTCGAGCCATCATCTACTAGAATTATCTCTGTTGTTTTGTGTGTTTGATTCACAAGAGATTCCATACAGCCATTAATCCAATCTTTCCCGTTTCTTACACAAACAGCGATACTGACGAGGGTCAATTTCTCACCTCGAATTGAGATAACAAATCTCGGCATCGGTTTTTTGTCTTCAGGTTAGTTATTGTCAATACAACACCATTTCCAGGTTGTCCATAGACCACATTTGTTCCGATTGGCGCTAGCATATGCACAATGATTGGTGCTAAGTCTTCTTCACCATTTACATCGATACAAGTGGTTTGATCATTACGTAGTGCCTTTTCGATTGATTCAATTAGGGACGGAGTTATCTGTCCAGCAGGATTATTTGCTGTTAATTGAATATCAAACATTGATAAATCGACCTTCTCGTCAAGCTCAGTCCTTTTTGTCATACCATCCACCATTGCGATATCTGGTATAACACCCATGTCAATCAAAGTAGCTACACTTACATCTCCGACAGCAACTATTGCACCTGGAGATATGTTTTCCATAGCGCTAGCCATGGCAACCTCAGGCGAGTCTTCGGGGCCTGCGTAAAGAGTTCCTGATGGTTTTTTCAATTCCTCATCTAATCCTCTGTGGAAGTGATAAGTCATTTTTCTCTGTTCTTGGGTAAGCCAATGCCTTC
Organism: Methanobacteriota archaeon; assembly: GCA_002694245.1. Classification (GTDB taxonomy): domain Archaea; phylum Thermoplasmatota; class Poseidoniia; order Poseidoniales; family Poseidoniaceae; genus MGIIa-K1. The sequence continues at coordinate 636 of NZLM01000011.1, read as the reverse complement.
CAGTTTGATCAATCAAACCAGCTCGAATTCTTGAACTAGAAACTATACCCCCAAGTTCATCCATTACATGCGATACCTCGAATATCTCAAGAGGTAACAGTCCGCTCTTAACCCTAATTTCATTGATTTTTTGGCAATTACTCAATGTTTCGGGTGTACAGATTATACTATCACAATCTTTCCTAATTGGAGCAGGCCCCAAACTATCGGTAAGCTCGTGAGTTGTAATTCGCTCATTGGCCCAGTTTAGGACTGCTTCGCGACGGTCTTCGAACGATTGCAATACTGGTGATTTCGCTGAAGACATCTCATCATTTGTTATCCACACCTCAACAAACTCTGCAACATCTAAAGCAGAGTTAAGCAAAGACTTGTGGCCGTCATGAAACCTATCGAAGGTTCCCCCGACTAGGCACCGATTCATCTTCGGCATAACTAGTACTATGTTCGGATGGCTATTCAATGAATCGCAAAGAAAGCTGTGCCCCGACCCGTAACAGCCCCTGTCATCGTTTCCTCGGAAGCTTGACCCAGGGTCAGGGCTTGTCTGTGCAGCCGGTTGGTTGTCTCACTCTCATTCTCTCGTCCAGCGAGGACCCATTACCGACCACATAGTCCATCGGTTTGCATCAGAGG
>NZLM01000010.1 GCA_002694245.1 Methanobacteriota archaeon | reverse complement strand
TTGGCATTTAATTTATTTACACTGAGGACCCATAGTTTTGAAAGAGGTGCTTATTTTGGATATTGACGAGGTTGATCGTACAGAAGATCATGGCGAATCTACCAGTTTAGCATGGTATCTGATCGATTCTAGTATGATCTTAATCCTGGCCATATGTGTAATCGGTCTGATTGGTATTACTGTAGTAGGGATCCCCTGGTGGTGGGGTTAGTTTGAGATTTGAAAGTAAAATTAACTTAAACGAATATTGCGATTAAGAATTATCTGCTTCAATAAAATATCGAGCAGCACGTTAGAGAGCCGTCGGCTTCACGTATCTGACTCATGTCGAGTATGATGCAATCTAGGCCTTTTTCTTCGAGCGTTTTCTGTACTGTAGGGTATCCTTGAGGTATTATGACTTTGTTACCCGGTAGTCCAATAGTATTGCAACCGTATACCTCCTCTTCTGGCATCATGATAATCTCGCACCCTTCAGGCATTTCGCCGAATGATTCCGGAGTCAGGTAACCTTCTGGTGCCAGAATTATGTTATCGGTTGGAGTTGATGCAACGCTGGTCAAATGTAATGCATGAGAAGGAATGTCAAGAACTCTAAGTTCATGACCTAAGTGAGTTAGCAGGTCTCTAAGTTCACTTATTCCTGCGTCGTTTGTTCTAGTTGACCTACCTACAAAGAACAAATTTCCTAACCTCAAAATATCCCCTCCGTCCATCATAGCAGGGGGTTCCATCTTGCAGATTTGATATCCTTTGAGGTGTTCTGCTAAGAAGTCAGCAATTGGAGGTTGCTCTCCGCGTCGAGATTCATGGCCGGGGACTGGTAGCAAGACATGGCCGTCGATTACAACTGCTTGGTCTTCGACAAAGACGCAGTCTGGATGGTTTTGGTCTGCATCTAATGTTGTTACCGCTACACCGTTTTGGCTTAATGCGTCTGAGTAGGCTTGGTGCTGTTTCCTAGCCAATTCAATATCTGTTGGACCGCTACCGAAGTAATTCGCTAATGCATGTATAAATGAATCAGAAATAGACCGTACTATTGCCCGCGATTTTTGATCGAGGCGTACAGTTGCCATCAATAAATCCGGCCAGTGGTTCATTCATAACCTTATCTTTTTGCGGAATGTAGGTTCCCTGCTCTAGAAATGAGATTCTAACCATATCATTCAACAATACGATTCTCCTCCGCAGTGACATGGACGTCTCAAGAGCGATTCTAATGGTCTTGGTTATGAGCCTAGCATCACTATCAGGATGCTTTGGTGAGGATGTCGAGTCAGGCTCACTTGGTGGAGATAGTTTGAATGTATATCCGTCAATAATTCCCGCAGGTGAGTGGGTTGTTGTAACTCTGAAAGCAGACGTAGACATGAGCGTCTTTGTACCATATTTTATCCAAGACCCTGGCTCCCTAAGAGCTCAGAATGGAACAGTATTTGATTTGAAAAAGGGCGATTCTATTTCGATGAACGCACTATTCCCCCCGAGGAATTCTGATGTCGTACTCTTGATTGGAGACTACGGAAGAGTCGATTGGCCGATTAGGGGCCCTGGTGTTTCTTGGTATTCTTGGACTAAAGGTGCAACTGATGGGAGCTCCTCAATTAGTGCTGTCGAAAATCAAGATGCAGGGGGCGAATGGCGATGGATAATCCCTGGGAATGACAGTGGAGGGGATGTTTCGTTCAAGTATCTAGAAACCGTGAGACCCGAGAGAGAAGATCTAACCGATTCTGATGGTGTTGCTGCTAGTGACGGATGGGTGAATGGTCGTGATGTGTATGAATGGGTTGAGTTCATCACAGATGATACTCCCTGTACAGAGGCTTTGTTTGTTGGCTGCGGACCAGACCTTGCTAGGGGTTACCTCGACCGATGGGTTGGGAATGCAAACCCATCTTATGAGCACGCTGTGACATACTTCGAAGGAGTCATGCAAGGTTATGGTTTAGACCGAGTAGAAGTGCATAGATTCCAATCAAACACTGCATGGTCGGTCAACATTTGTGGTTACAAAGACGGTTCTGTTTATCCAGATGAGTGGTTAATTTTCGGTGCGCACTTTGACATTGCTCCTCCTGTAGCATATACTCCGGGCGCTGAAATTGGAATACCAGGTTATGGTACAAGACATGGTGCTTATGACAACGCTGCTGGATCTAGTATGGTTCTAACAACGGCAAGTGTTTTGGCAGAATTCGATGCAAGACGAACAATGGTATTCTGCTTATGGTCCTCTGAAGAAGAAGGATTGTGGGGCTCGAGGTCTTTTGCAGGCGACATTCCTGACGGAGTGACGGTTAGCAATTACCTAAATCTTGACATGGCTGGAGTAAATTACCCTGGCGACTACGCTTTATCGGTGTACCTAGGTCCAGATGGAACTGGTGAAGAAATCGATCAGCCTAAAATGTACCATTTGGCAGAGTGGATAGGTGCTGATGCTCTTGACCTAGGTTATGAAATTGAAAGGGGAAGAAATGCTTGGCTTGAGGGTGGAGAAAGTCCACTGTGGGGTGACGAATATATTGATACCGTGGCAATTTATGAATCTCCTACTGCAAGAAGCGATCACCAATCCTTCCAAAATATCGGCGTCGCAACACTAGGATGGAATGGTCTAGTTGATGGATACCCATGTTATCATAGAGAGTGTGATACGATGCAGACTATGATAGATTATATGGGAACTGACAACTCTACGGGAATAAACAATCTTGTCCACTCGTGGGACATTGTTACTTGGTGGTCAGTGTACGCTTTCCTCCACATGGACCAAACTCCAGTTCCAAATGAATTGTAATTAGCCCTCAATTAGAGGTGTCATATCTTGCTTTTCAGTACGGACCATATTGGCCCAAAGATATGTTGTTCTCTTCGGTCTACATGTGCCTTTAGCACATTTTTTCCTTCTTAGTAGCTCATGAATAAGTGGGGCTGTCATTACCATTATTCTCATGTTATAATTGAACTTAGAAGATTATCAAACCTTTGCTGGTGTGTTTTTCATTCGAATTTCACATTCATTTTTACTTTCACTAGACTGGGTTGATGTAAAGATGCTAGTCCGAGTTGTGTGAATTCAGTTAATGGGTCGAACAGTTCCAACCTGGAGAAACAGAGTAGAGGCTGAGCTCAACTCTCTGAATTCATTCAAGAGAGTTTTGAATTCAAACGATAAAGTCGCTCTTGATAATTTGATGAATGGTGTGAGAAATAGACGGGCTGCAGGGGGTATGCTTCCTTCAATAGATGCTTGGAAACCAATGCTTGTATCTATGCTCTTAGAATGCTATGAAGAAATATCGAAGTTGAAACTAATTATTGAGGACATGAAGAAGGGTGAGTGAGTGTTAAAGGGATGGATCATAGATGCTCAGGTTAACTCCTCTGGAAATGAAATGGATGTTTGGATGATTGATGATTATAGTAATGTCGAACTTATCAGTATTCCATGGTTCCCTAGTATTCACGTGTACGCTGAGAAACGATTCTTGCAGAACTTAGTGGAATGGGTAAGTTTGCCAGAAATTGCTAACAAGTTCTCAATAGGAAGAACAAGATTTGTTAAAATGAGGTTATCACTAGATGAATATGAAATGCAGAATGTGCTAGAAATAGATGTTCTTGACTCTAGGAAAATAAGATCTTTAGCAAAACATGTGGAGTCTTATGGAGAATACAGTCGATTTGTCTTGTATTCTGTAGATGCTCATTTAGCTCAGCGCTTTTTTGTTGAGTATAACGTTGCACCATTCCAATATGTTGAGTGGAATGGAAGTACTTTTTTGCCATTAGAAGAATGTGATTCGTGGCCTGATATGAAAGTGATTTCTCTTGACTTTTCATATATTTCAGATACAGGTTTCGATACGATAAATTCTGTTATTAAGAAAATAAAAATTACTGAAAGGATAGGTTTTACAGACTTGGAGATTAATTCTACTGAGATAATTAATGACGGAGATGCTGTTGATTTTCTCAAAAGTTTTGCAGACAAAATCACAACTCTTAATCCAGATATAATTATCACAAATGGTGGAGATTTTCTACACTTTTCCGCTCTAGGTAAACTTGCAGTAAAGGAAGGTTTTGACCTTAATTTAGGACGGAAAGAAGCCGCTCTTTGTCCAAGAACAATGTCTAGAGTTGTTCACTCCTATGGTCAAGTGATAAGGAAGGATAGTTATTTTCCATTAAGTGGACGATTGCATATTGATCTCAAGGCTAGTTTCATCGTTCGTGAAGGTGGTATACTTGGTCTATTTGAATTAAGTAGACATTCAAGACAATCTCCTCAAGATATCTCTAGACTTTCTCCAGGTTCTGTGATTAGCGCCATACAAATGCGTCTCGCAATGGAAGATAATGTACTGGTCCCTTGGAAGAAAAACCGACCTGAAGACACGAAGACAGCATGGGATTTGTTGTTGGCTGATAGAGGAGGTTTGTATCTAGATAGTAAGCCTGGGGTTTACCAAGATGTTATCGAACTAGATTTTGCTAGTTTATTTCCCAGCATCATAGCCACCAGGAATATTTCACCTGAGACACTCAATTGTGCCTGCTGCCAAACCTATGATGAATTTCCTAGTCCTGAGGACTTTGTTCCCCTAAATCCTGAACTAGCAAAACAGACTTTCAGGGAAAGGTCTAGAAAAGAAATGTTTGCCTCTAAATTGTTTCCAATTTCCAGTCGCTCTGCGCTACGAGTGCCGGGGTTGAAAACCCACACCTGTGCACGAGTACAGGGGTTTCTCGGACGTGTTGTTGCACCAATAATTGAGAGAAGGAGAATTCTCAAACTAAAGAGAAAGAAGAAAGGAGACGTATACGATCTGCAACAGAACGCTTTGAAATGGTTGCTCGTAACTTGTTTTGGGTACACAGGTTACAAAAATGCGAGATTTGGGAGAATAGAGGCACATGAGGCTATTTGCTCTTGGGCTAGAGAAATATTGCTATCCACGATATCTGCTGCAGAAGAAGAAGGTTGGAATGTTCTTCATGCAATTGTTGATTGTATATGGATTGAAAATCCAAATCTCAAAACTAGAGAGGAAAAGTTAGATGCTGCTAAGAGATTAGCTAACAAAGTAAGTAATCAAATTGGTATTCCCCTCGAATTTGAAGATATTTACGATTTCATTGGCTTCCTTCCAAGTAGGATGCATGGTGCTGGTTCACTGACAAAGTATTGGGCTCATGGACAAAATGGATTCAAGTTGAGGGGTATCGAGGCAAGACAGCATTCGACTTGCAAATGGATTGCAACTTTACAAAATAATGCGTTGAATATTATCCTTGATGCTAAAAGAGAGGGTGTGGAGATTCTACAATTAGCTACTCAAAAGAAAATTATTGATTTGCTAAAAAACCAACTAAATTGTCTGCAAAATAATACAGTCCCTTTAGAAGACCTTGTAATCACCAAGAGGGTGTCAAAAAATATCGATGATTTTTCTGTAAGAACTGCAACTCAATGTGCTCTAATTAGAGCTAAGATGCTTGGTCACGAAATACTTCCTGGAAGGAAGGTAAGATTTGTAATGACTAAAATGAAAAATAATGACCACCAAACCAGAGTTATTCTTTCAGAAGAAATCGGTTTTTGTTTTGGTATTATTATCGACTATGAGTATTACAAATCTTTAGCTGAAAGAGCAATTTGGGCAATTCTAGGTCCGTTTGGATGGAGTGATGAAGAAATTTCGCAGGGTGGTAAAAAATCAACACTATTCGATTTCTTCAATTCCCTCAAGAGACAATCTGGAATGGATAACCCTACTAGCTGATTCAAAAATTGTCTCGTGTTTAACCTCTTCTAATTTGAACCCAGAATGCCCGCTTGGTGTATGTAATAACCATAACTTCTTGCGGCCCATCCTCGTTTTATGCTTGCCTAGTAGGGATTGTCTACACCTGTTAGAGACCAATTTTAGTAGTGTTGAGTGGCGTTTAGAATACGGTCTAGAAGAAGTAATTACTACAACTGGCACGTTGTTAATTTTGGCTATCTCATCAAGGATATTCATTGACTTACGTAGTAAGGATCTGGCTTCATATTCATTGATTTGATGATCTAAGTGCATTGTTATAGGGCCATCTACAACTATCATTTTTGCCTTGCTTATTCTTATTTCGTCCTTTAGCCTGCTAATTAATTGTGCAAACTGATGTACTGTAAATCCTCGGCCCACAAATAACCCATGTAATAGTTGGTCGGATTCAGGAATATCATGTGGAAAATATTTCATTATTCTAGCAGGATTAAACCTACAAGCCCCGTCTATCCAGTGGACGTAATTGCCGTTCAGAAGATTCAAAGCGGTCCAAGCTTCTGCGAAAATTCTCATACTTTTACCAGATCTACCTCCTCCTTTCAACTGGTAAATTGACCCTCTAACCGGTAAAATTTGATTCTCATCGATGAAGGATTCTTTCCTCGAGGGAAGATTTCTTCTTGACATAATTTTTCGAGTGAGGCTTATACAAATAAAATTGACAACACAGTAGAGTGAAAGTGAAAATGCTACAATTGTTTAAAATTTAATATTTACAAAAGATAGTAGCATTGAGAAGGGTGAACTTGTACGGCGTGTCATGCAGAGGGTCCCGGTAGCAGGATTTCTAGTCCTGCTATTCTGCCTTGCTCCAATGAGTGGTTGCTTTGGAGAAGAGGTGGATAATGTTGTTTCAGAAGGTGATGTTGTTATCACTCCCAGTGTTTGGATTGGAGGTGAATTCCAAGCTATTACAATTTCTGCCGAGTCAGATTTGTCCGCATATGTCCCTTATTTGTTATTGAATCCTGAAAATGGTTTCATACAGAATTCTACGGTTGTTGACCTAAAGGCTGGAGACTCGACTCAGATTATCGTCTTAGCCCCACCGAGAACAGATACGGCTGTGGTACTTGTTGGCGAATATGGTAGAGATGAGTGGCCGATCAGAGACCTTACTGAATCCTGGAAATCTTGGTTTGCAAGAGATGGTTTCAAAGAAACTAATAGTCAAGGTATCACAAGAATTTCCTCAAACACATCTATCGATGCTGTGGCCCCATCTTCTAGTAATGGTGGTAAAGTCATAGCTATTCGCTTGGGAATAGAGCGCCCATTTGCGGCTGCATATGATGAATCAGAGGGTGGTAGACACTCAATGGGTTTAGTTGATGGAAGAACGGTTCTGAACTACATCAACGTCATGTCTGATGAAACTCCAGATCCTCTAGATCCTGCTGATGGAGCAGTCGGTTACCTTGACAGGTGGGCTGGTCAAGGAAATGCTGCTTACGAAGATGCTGCTCAGTACTTGATAAAAGAATTAGAAGGATTTGGTCTAGATGTCATAGCCCATAGGTTTGAGTATACCTCCTTAAACACAGGACAACAAAATGTTGAATCTTACAATGTNTGTGGTTACAGGTATGGAGAGCTTGATCCTGACAAGTGGATGGTTTTCGGTGCCCACTTTGACATTGCTCCACCAATTAATGGAGGGTTGATTTCTCCACACTTGCCNGGNGTTGGAAGAACATATGGAACTCGTGTTGGAGCATACGATAATACTGCAGGTACAAGTATGGTGCTAACTGTTGCAGAAGCAATGTCGGGGTATAGTACGAGAANTACGATGGTTTTCTGTCTCTGGTCTGGTGAAGAAGGAGGAAAAAGAGGTAGTGATTANTGGACTGAAGAATATNTNTTGGAAGATAATCCGAATGTTGAAGTTACCAATTACGTNAATCTAGACATGGCTGGAGTAAACTGGCCTGGTGGCGGAGGAGCGCCTTGTGGTGGAAACCANGGTGGTGGTGAGCCGAATTGTGATCCTGACCCTCAGATTGATCCTGACGGATATCCAAAAGATGAGGAAGTTTGGCCGATGCGTGTCTATATCGGTCCAAGCCTTGACCACGATGTGATGAACCAACCAGGTATGGTAAACCTAGCTCTTTGGATTGGCTCAGATGCNGTTGGTGTAGAAGAGCAGATGTCCACGTTACTTGGTGTAGGTTACGATGCATCAACATGGAAGGTTGATGATTGGTTGGCNAAAGATCGACCAGAGATAATTGTCTATGAAGATACTACAGCGCGTTCAGACCATGCTAGTTTCCAAGATAACCTTGGAACTGTAACTATGGGGTTCGGAGGNCTTGTTGATGGTTATTGGTGTTATCACCAGACATGCGACACTGTCGATGAAATGATAGATTGGATGGATACTACTGGNAAGGATTACGGAGAAGAAAGAAGNGGAACTAGCAACCTTGTTGATGCTCTTGACACNATTACATGGTGGGCCACGTATTCATTCTTCCATCTAGATGAGAATCCTGTAAGAAGTGCATATCTGGAGTAATCTCAGAACANATCTGCAATTATTAGAACGATATCTTCCATTGGACTAAATGTTCCTGATATCCAGAGGTAACCAATTGCAATGAATGTAATAAAACTNGCAAACCAAATTGGTTCACTCCAGTCTTTTACTTTAGCACCATCTAATGGGCCAAATGGAATTAAGTTAAAGAATCCGAGNCCAAGGTTGGCAGCAATCCACCATTTAACAATGTCATAGATCATTGCTTTCAAGTTAATTCCGCTTTCAGAAAGATATGCAAGGCCGCCAGAACCTTCTGCTCCAAATATACCGAGAAGGATTCCTCCAAGCGGAATTCCAACCAAGAATAGTCCGAAGTTAACTGCTGGTCCTGCAATCGCAATATGTCCGTTTTGACGTCTTGTAACCAATCCTGCAACCATAACTGCTCCAGGAGCCATGAACAAAAATCCAGTTAATGCAACGATTGCAATTCCAAGTTTTAANCCACCNGGATCAACTCTGAACTCTGCCCAACAACCGTANTTTTTTGCAACTAATTTGTGTCCTATCTCNTGTAAGAGGAAAGCAGGGCCTACTGCAATACACATAACTGGCATTGACAATAGCAACATAGCAACCCATGAATTGAATCCACCTTGNAGTTGTAANCCAAAAAAGCCTCCAACCCTGAGTAACCCTAATGCTAAAGTAAACGCTGCTGTTGCNAAAAAGAGATGGTGTTTTTCTTCTTCGCTAAAGTGCCACAACTTTCCTTTATGGAGTTCAACCGGTTGTCGGTTGTTAATNCCTAGAAAGCCCCCTCTAGTGTCAAAATGTATTGTCCCGTTTGGAGCTGTTTGGGCNTGGACTCTGTGTATCCTGCGAGTAGGTTTTGGGAAGAAATCATCCTCAAGGATGTCGGCTCTAGGGTCCCTCGCCATATATTGTGTTAGGTACNGAGGGATTTGAAGCCTCGCTTGATACCAAATAAGAAAGGATTCTTTGCTAACTATGATTCCGGACTAAGTATGGCAATGCCTCGTCGAGCAATGAAAGATATGGGTTTCCAAGCCTGTTGTCTACGTTGTGATGCNGAAGATATTGCAGGAACTGCCAGGTGTAGGTCGTGTATTTCACACCATAGAAAGGTTAGAGATTTAATAGCAAAAGCTCCGCAATCTGACCAATTATTCCAANTTGCGCGTGAATTACTTGCAATGGCTGCNAATCCAAGTAGATATGATCATGACGANGTTCACGGACCTATGCTTCAGGAACAGCAGCGTTTAGCTGGGTCNTTGGTTGAANCTAAGCCNTTGCCNAGTAGTGAGGATATAGAGCAGCTATTTTCAAAATCTGAAAAAGAAAATATNGTCCAATCTATTGCTAATCAAAACCCGTGGAAAGACGAGTTGCCGCCTTCTGAAATTCTGAACCAGATGGCTGAATNTTTAGANATAGAAGATTTTGCTCATGGGGCTCGAACAATACCAAGTAAGCCGATTAAACCTGTTAATAGAATGGATCGAGTTGGTGAAGATAGGGCTTTANTNGACCGTTTAGAGGCTGAAAAGGCTTCTCTGGAGGCACCTAATGATCTAAAGGAAATTATAGAGTCAGAAACAATCAGTAGTAGNGAAAAGAGTCGAGATGATTGGAAAAGTGCCAAATCTGATGTTTCGGATTTACTAGATGATGATTTAGACCTATAGGCTTCTTGATAAGCGTATATTATTATTTCTTCTCTACAAAGATATAATAATTTATACTTCTACTCAACTCTCACAGCCTTCGAGAGTATAACTAACTCTTGTTGTTCCCTTCCCTTTGTTCTTCTTACCTAGAAATTTCATTTCGCCAATCTCTCCAAGTGCCCTTACATGGGTGCCTGCACAAGGACACAAGTCAACATTATCTCCAATTTTTATTATTCGTAATTGCTTGACAGAAATAGGTAACAAATCCATATTAGTTCTCTCTGATGGCATAATCCCGTTGATTTCGTCTCTAGTCATTATACAGTCAGTTACCTCAAGATTGGACTCTACTATTTCGTTCGCTTTACTGAATAATTCTTCAATCATTTCTTCATCAAACTTAACCGGGTTAAAATCGATTCTTGAACGATCTGCGTGTATTTGATTGCCAACGGTCCTAGCTCCATCGTACATTTCATAGACTAATCCACTAACTAAGTGCTGGGCAGTGTGCATTCTCATGTGAGCATGTCGTCTGTCCCAATCGATTTCTCCTTTAATCGAATCTCCAATTTCAAGGCCGTGATCTTCTCCAACAAAGTGCTGGATGTCTGATCTACCTCTGACCTCGGTAACAGAAACTTGACCACCATCCCAGGTTATTTTTCCAGTATCCCAATTCTGCCCTCCACCTAAAGGATAGAATAGTGTTTGATCAAGAACTATGGAATTTTCACTCACTGATACTACTTTTGCATCAAATTCTTTTTGATAGCACGAGTCAATACTATCCATGTACAGTTTTCTTGTTCCCATGAAAATCTGCAGTGGATACATCTGTTTTGATTGTTCGCCAAGACTTCATGTGGAATGTATTATTGAAATCTAATTTTATTATTTTTAGAATTTACAATCTTTCGATTTGAAATGATAATTATACTATTAAGATAAAAAACGAATATCTGTTTTACACCCCTCTATTTCCACTCCAACAAAATTCTACAGGAGAAGACATAGTAAGAAAAGATGAGTATTTAGAGAAGACGTAGTAAGACCCGTTGTTGTTTTTCGCGTCTAGTGTATAATCTAATCCATAGAAAATCTTTCACAGGATCCTAACAACTTGTTCCAGTGGAAACACAGGGGGGCGGCATATTGATGTCTTATTCCATATTGGTTAAATTCAATGGTATTCTATTCTCCAGGAAGAACCACCACTTATCCGGACACACCTCCGACAAATGGCTTGAGATATCATTACCTTGGAGGTGGTAATGAAGTTGGTAATGTTGGATGTGTATTTGAGGATAATAAAGGAGAAAAAATGCTTCTTGATTATGGCCTAGCTCCTACAGACCCACCGAAATACCCTAATGAATCACCGCCTGTTAAGAATGCGGTTATTACTCATTCACATATTGATCATTTAGGAATGGCTCCATGGCTTTGTGCTAACCATAGAACTACGCTTCATGGTACTCAATTAACCGCAGAAATTAGTCGAATGATGTGGAATGATTGTTACAAAGTTAGCAGAATCGAAGGATACCCATTGGCATGGGATAAGAGAGATATTGATGTAGCTGTTTCATCGTGGAAAACCCATAAATTCGGAGAAACGTGGACCAATGAATCTTGGAAATGTAAACTAACCAAAGCAGGTCACATTCCTGGAGCTGCGATGCTTAACGTAGAAACAGATACGCACAAATTATTGTTCACCGGAGATTTTGATACAAGAGACTCTCCGCTTACTAGTGGCGCAAAGCCAGAAAAATGCGATATTCTATTCGTTGAAGGGACATATGGCGGGAGAGACCATCCAAATAAGCAAGAAACCATTGAAAAATTCGTAAACAAAATCGTAGAAATATCTGATAGAGGAGGAACGGCACTAATTCCCGCATTTGCTAATGGCAGGACTCAAGACATAGTGATGATGCTTCACAAATATCTCCCAGAAATGGATGTTCATGTCGATGGTATGGGTAAACACGTGGCTAGATTGCAACTTGAAAATCCTGATGCACTAAGGAATCCTGAAGAATTAACAGAAGCATGGAAATGGTGCAGAAGAGTTTCCTCAAAATCTGATAAGAAAAAAGCACTAGACGCAGACTGCATCGTTTCAACTTCAGGAATGATGGATGGTGGCCCTTCAATATGGTACCTAAACCGTCTAAGAACAGACCCGAGAAACGGAATTCTATTGACAGGATATCAAGCAAAAGGATCTGGAGGAAGAATGTTGTTGGATGAAGGCCATGTTCCGATATGGGATAAGAGAACACCCATCGACTTAGAGGTTAATCAATTCTCGTTCTCAACACATGCAGGGCATTCTGAAATTGTAAAATTCGCTCAGGATTGTGAGGCCGAGACAGTGGTTGTATACCACACAGATCCAAATCACGCACGACCACCACTTGTTGAAGAATTAGAGTCAAATGGTCACACAGTACACACTCCGTTAAACGGTGAATCGACAATAATCGATTGAGCGCTTTCCGAAGTGATTGAATATATTGACATCTACCGTTAGTCATGGCCTCCAAGAAAGCACCTCCTGGTAAGCGCCGAAAGAAAAGAAAAATCCGATTGTCTTTGAAAAGCTCAAAGATGAAGAAAACCGACGCATATACAGACCAGGTAGGATGGTCAACTCAAGTTGGTACAACACTAGGTGAAGCTCCAAAAAAGAAGGAGCCTGATACAATACGACATCANTGTTCNCTCTGTGGCGCTATAATGAAAGTCCCAAAGCCNAAAAAAGCNCGTTACACAATATCATGTCCGCACTGTGGTCATGAAGACAAATTCAACTAATTATANTCCTAGTAAGCCTATTATTTGCCTAACAGAGGCTATTATTAGTACTGTAACTAGTAAATATTTCACAACATTTTGGTTAAACCTCTCAGCCCCCAATTTAGATCCAATGAAACCCCCGGTTACGACAGCTAAAGTGAATGGTAGTAATNTATCAAAATCTAATACAAATTCCCCAGATAGTGAACTACCNACCAATCCNGATGCAGAATTAACCCAGATAAAAAGTGCAGAGATTCCAGCCGTGGTTTTNACGTCAGACCACTTGAATAGAAGNAACAAAGGGGAGAGGAAAATACCCCCACCTACACCAATAATNCCACTCAANAATCCAATAATTACNCCCATCAAAAACAACCACTTTTTCTCCGGAATATGTGTAATTAAACCATNGTCAATCGGCGTTTTGACAGAATATAATTTCCAAGCAGCAAACATCAAAGTTAGTGATAATAATGTGTCATAAATTTGGTTATCGACCTTCAAGTATCCNCCAAAAAAAGCTGCTGGTAGACTTGCAATGATTAGAGGGAAGGCGATTTTATAATTGAAATACTCATTTTTTTTGTACATAAAAAATGCAATTCCAGCGACTACTAAATTCAAACTCCACGCGTGCTGTTTGAGCCACAATGGATCTTCAGAGGCATATATCGTTAGGGATAATATTGCCAAATATCCNGAAGCACCACCGTGACCAACAGATGAGTATAGTGTTGCAATAACAAATAAACCAACTAGTATTGCAATGTCCACAAAATAATCTAAGTGAAATCACAAAATTATCTTAACCACTCTAAAAGATATCAAAAGCAATACACGCATAGTCTGTTTAACCCGAATATAGCAAGTATACTGNCGTTGGTNAAAATTGAGGATTTANGATGGAGTTTGTAACCGGAATTGCAATTCTATTTTTTATTGCTGTAGCTGTTGTTTTCAGCCCNCTTGGACTAGGAGGGGGCGTTCTTTATGTTCCAATATTTCATTACATACTTGAATGGGATTTCCAAGAATCGGTNATAGGATCTTTATCNCTTGTATTTATGGTAACACTAGGNAGTGGACTGGCCCATTCCAAATCAGGAAATGCTCACAAAGAGGCAGTAAAATTGGGTCGGATTACTGCAGCCCCGGCGGCAATNNTTGGTACTTTACTTGCAGGNTATATGATTGAATTTATTGGCGANATTTCAATAAAAATTATNGCGATTNTCATTCTTCTTTTTGTNGTTCAAAGAACNTTGAAAAGAATGAACACAGAAGAAGAGTCTNANAATATCCAACAAGATATATCCTCTCTAAGTAAACAGTATCAAGCAGGNACTTCCATGGCTGGACTTGCCTCTGGCCTAATCGGNATTGGTGGAGGAGCTATACTNGTTACCTTGAATAGAAACTTATTGAAAATGGACACNAACACATCATCTGGAACAAGTTATCTTATCGCATCAACAATAGTTCCTGTAGCGTTAGCAAGCCATTTATTATTAGACGAAGTTAATCAAAACATAATCAATAACTCTGGTTGGCTTGCGATAATATTTGTATTAGCAATAGTATTTTCATCTGCTTATTTTGGAGCTAAATATGCAATTAAAAACATATCAAAAAACATAGTATCAAAGGTATTTTTAGTGGCTGTCTTACTTGGAATTATAAGATATTTAATTGACATAGGATCAAGACTCTAGGAGGATTAAANTTGAGAGAAACCCCTTATTTTATTCAGTTGGAAGAAGCCCTAGATATCTGCAAAAAAACTGANCTTACAACTGGTTTTGANAGAGTATCTCTAGATGAATGCCATAATAGAATATTGGCATTAGATCTGGAATCAAAAGTAGACGACCCACCTTTTGATAACTCAGCAATGGANGGTTATGCAATGAGATATGAAGACACATTANATGTACCTTCTAAATTNAAANTTATAGGAACAATCCAAGCAGCNGGTCAAGAAGACAAAATTGTTGTTGGTAAGGGCGAAGCAGTCCGAATTATGACAGGCGCACCAATGCCGAANGGAGCAGACTCTATNNTACAAATTGANTTAACTTCNCAAGAAGGNGACGAAGTTGTTTTACAACAACCATCTATGAAACANTTCATNAGGAAAAAGGGGGAAAATTTGCGAAAAGACGAGGTTGCTCTAGAAGCAGGAAGTTTGCTGAACCCATCTAGAATTGGCCTATGTGCAACTATGGGACACTCAACAGTTCCAGTGNTAAAAAGGCTGAAAGTGGCAATAATATCTACCGGTGATGAGCTAAAGCAGCCAGGTNNAGAATTAGAAAGAGGGCAGATATACGAATCAAATTCTTTTGGGATTTCNGGACTAGTAAATTGGTTAGGACACACCCCNGTTAGAATGCATAGTGTTGGTGACACAATAGACGANTTGCGNGAAGCATTGAATCAAGCATCTACAGAATGCGACCTAATTCTTACTAGNGGTGGTGTTTCAATGGGTGAGTGGGATTTGGTTAGAAAAATCATGGAGGANGAAGGTGATATACACTTNTGGAGGGTAAAATTACGTCCCGGATCACCACCTCTTTTTGGAAAGTGGAATAATACACCAATATTCGGATTACCAGGTAACCCTGTAAGCTCACATGTCGTTTTCAGAATGCTNGTTGCACCTTGGATTAGGCACAACACATTGACAAGCGAGCCAGCAGAGATAATGATTACAGCAAAACTNTCTACAAAAGTTAAGTCGAGCAAAGATTGTCTAACCCTCAGGAGNGTTAGCGTAGAAAGGAAAGAAGGNTCATTTTACGCATCTCAGAAGATACATCAAGGCTCGGGTAACATTGCTAGTATGGCACTGAGTGAAGGACTTGTTATCTTGAAACCGGGAATTGAATATTCGATAGGCGACTCTGTNGATGTAATGTTATTGTGAGTTGATATTTTGAAATTCGATCAGGAAATGGAATTAATCGAGGCAATGTCGATAATTTTTCCAGATTCGAAAAAGAACACTCTGAGAAAAATGCTTACATCTGGAAGGGTTTCTGTCGGNGGTAAAATNATTCACAAGGCTAAATTNATTGTTGAAAAAGGANCAGAANTATTGGTCAGNGANAAACAAACNGCAGTTGAGAACTCACCACCTCCAACAAAGAAAAAAACCAATCCAAGAATAAAAATCCTNTTCGAAGANGANCATATTATTGCTGTGAATAAGCAAGCGGGCTTACTTTCTGTTTCTACTGATAAAATGGANCCGGACACTCTCCATTCGAGAGTTGTAGAATATCTAAAAATAGACAATGAAAAAAACTGGGCATTCATTGTACACAGGTTAGATAGAGAGACGTCAGGGGTTATGATATTTGCAAAGCATAAGAGACATAAGGAATACCTGCAAGAACAATTCGCAAACAGGTCTGTCCATAGAATATATCATGCCTTAATCGAAGGTAGGCCAGAAAAAAATAATGGAATAATACATGAATGGTTGCTTGAAGATAAATTCTTGAGAGTAAAGGCTGTTAACAAAAATCATCCAAANGCGAAAGAAGCTATAACATACTGGAGTGTTGAGGATAGTGATGAATTTGCAAGCCTTCTTTCTTTGACTATTGAAACAGGCAGGAGACATCAAATCAGGGTAGGTTTAGCAAATTTAGGACACCCTGTAGTGGGTGATAAGCAGCACGGAGCTGAAGGAAACCCGATTGGAAGAATCGCACTACACGCCTCNTCTNTAGAATTATTGCACCCAGAGACGGATGACCCGGTAAGGTTTGAAGCAACGATTCCATTTGGTCCCGAGAATTAAGCAAGGACTCAAGAACCCTAGACAATCGCGTACAGGATAATGGCTAAACCCGGCGATGATGGTTGGATTGAAGTTCGCGGGGCGCGAACTCACAATCTGCAAGACATCGAGGTTAAGTTACCACGAGGGCAATTTGTCGTAATTTCAGGAGTATCGGGGTCAGGAAAGTCCTCACTAGCTTTCGACACTCTGTATGCTGAAGGACAAAGACGCTANGTAGAAAGCCTATCNTCCTACGCTAGACAGTTTATTGGTCAGATGAAGAAGGCTGACTGCGATAGTATTGAGGGACTATCTCCTGCAATATCNATAGATCAAAAACAAGGCTCCCACAACCCAAGGTCAACAGTTGCAACAGTAACAGAAATAATGGATTATCTTAGGNTAATGTGGGCTAGAATTGGAAAACCACACTGTCCAACATGTGGTATAGAGGTTGCTCGGAGAACAGTTCAGGAAATAGTNGACGATATAATTTGGAATACAGAAGGCCANGCAATCGCCGTTTGGAGCCCAGCCATAAGGAATAGAAAAGGAACTCACGTAGATTTATTCCGTCANTTAGTAGAACAAGGCTGGACTGAAGGAAGAATAAACGGTAGAGAAGCATCNTTNGAAGACGATCACAATCTTGACAAAAATTTGAGACACGATATTGANGTACGAATTGATAGATTAAGATGTACAAAAGAAAGACGCCAACGTCTTACTGAAGCNGTTGAAGCATCTCTNCGCATTGGTGGTGGAACCGTTGCAATTGAGAGCATCCAGCCGCCTGAAGATAACTTTGAGTTTAGTGAAGGAACAAAATCTCACGATACAAAAGTCGGAGAAACTATGGTTTGGTCAGAAGAATTCGCATGTCCAGAACACGGAGCATTCATGCCTGAAATGAGCCCAAGAGTTTTCTCTTTCAATTCGCCTTTGGGCGCATGCCCCTCATGCCAAGGATTGGGTGTACAAAGACGATTCAGTAGTGACCTCCTAGTTGACAGGAACTTGACTATTTCAGAGGGTTGCATTATTCCTTGGAGGCAGTCAATGTCTCCTCACTGGTATCGGAAACTGATGGAACAAACAGCCTATCATTACGGCATCCCAACAAATATTCCGTTTGGGGATTTAGACGATGATTCGCAGGATATAATCCTCAACGGTTCGGGCTCAACGATTATTCATTTCGAATTTTTATCCGAATCCGGATCACAATACAAGTACAGTAAGCCGTGGGAGGGTGTTTTTGCTAGGCTACAAAAGACCTACACAGAGACAACTAGTGAAAGAACTCGCAGCCGCCTTATCTCGTTCATGAACGATGAACCATGCCCATCCTGTAATGGAGAAAAACTGAATCCTGCCGCTCGAGGAGTAACTGTGGGAGGAAAAAGACTCCCTGAAATCGGAGCTGCAAGCGTCCATGAAGCATTGAAAATTATACAATCAATGCGAGGAGAGGGAAATTCGGCTGATGAATTAGACGAAAGAAGCGCATTCATCGGAAGAGAAATTCTCAAAGAAATTGAGGGCAGGCTTGGTTTCCTAAACGATGTGGGATTGGACTACTTGACTCTTGACCGAAGAGCTAATACTCTGTCAGGCGGAGAAAGCCAGAGGATAAGACTCGCCACGCAAATTGGGAGCCGACTAACAGGAGTAATGTATGTCCTTGATGAACCCTCAATCGGTCTGCACCAAAGAGATAATGAGAGACTATTAGCAACATTAAGAGAACTTTCAGATTTAGGAAATACTCTACTCGTTGTAGAGCACGACGAGGAAACAATCAGACAGGCAGACTGGCTTTGTGATTTAGGTCCGGGGGCAGGATTGGAAGGTGGCAAAATCGTGGCAAATGGGCCACCAAAAAAGGCTATGCGATCAAAAGATTCAGTAACAGGCGCTTACCTTTCAGGTAAACGTTGTATCCCAGTTCCAGAAGAAAGAACATTACCACACAAAGGTCACATTAAGGTAATTGGAGCACGACAAAACAATCTTGGCGATATAGATGTAGAATTCCCTCTAGGATGTTTAACTGCAGTTACTGGGGTTTCAGGTTCTGGAAAATCGTCCTTAATATCTGGAATTTTAGCTCCTGCTTTGCAAAGGAGCCTGCACAATTCCGATTCTCAACCAGGTTTGCACGATAGGATCGAAGGGCTTGACAACGTAGACAAGGTAATTGTCATCGATCAATCACCAATAGGAAGAACCCCGCGTTCTAACCCAGCAACTTATACCAAAGCTTTTGATGAAATTCGCAAACTCTTCTCAGAAACAAGATTAGCAAAAGAAAGAGGATACACCCCTGGTCACTTTTCTTTCAACGTAAAGGGCGGAAGATGCGAGGCTTGTAGAGGAGGAGGCTCAATTAAATTGGAGATGAACTTCCTACCCGATGTTTGGATAACATGCGATATTTGCAAAGGTAAGAGGTATACTAGGGAGACCTTAGAAGTCACTTGGAAAGGAAAAAACATACATGATATTCTAGAGATGCCAGTTTCAGAAGCGGTGGAATTCTTCGCTAATCATAGAAAGTTACACCGCACTCTGTCTACAATTAATGATGTAGGTCTAGGTTACATACGACTGGGCCAGCCAGCTACGACTCTTTCTGGTGGTGAAGCGCAGAGAGTTAAACTTGCAAGTGAACTAAGACGCCCACCTCACAAACATACAATGTACATTCTTGATGAACCTACTACAGGGTTATCATTTTCAGATGTACAACAATTGATTGAGGTACTACTTAGATTGAGGACAACAGGACACTCAATCATAGTGATCGAGCACCACTTGGATGTCATAAAATCTGCAGATTGGGTGGTTGATTTGGGACCTGAAGGGGGAGATCGTGGTGGTAGAATTGTCGCCACAGGAACCCCTGAAGAGGTTGCAGAAGTCAAAGGCTCATTCACTGGAAAATTCCTGANAGANCTGTTATAATTTTCAAATTTAAATGAAAATTATCAAGCGTAGTATTCATGGACGGTAGTCTCTGCCGCTATGTTGCCCCCGTAGGGGGCAGGTAAGTGAAATGACTGCGAATGTAGTAAGGGTGGAAACAACTCCCAAACTTGGAGAAAACATGAGAGATGTTCGCGGCGACTCTGTAAAAAGACAACTAAAAGCGGATCATGCAATTGATATCTCACAGGTAAGATCAATCGTAGGATACCTTATTTCTAGCCAGATAACATCGGAAGAAATTTCTCAAAGAGTAGATGATGTTTTTGCAGATCCTATTATCGAAGAAAGTACGACCGACTCTATGCATTTAGAAAATCGAGATATATTCTCAAAGGACTTTGATATGGCTATAACGATAGCATTCAAACCTGGTGTAACCGATAATCCTGGAAAAGCAGCTTTAGATGGTTTCANAACCATATTTCCGAAAGCCGGAGATAATGCTAGAATTTCTACATACATCACCTACGTATTCAACGGCGTACCNGATACAGTACAGGCCGACTGGTTGGCTAAGCAATTACATAACGCACTAATCGAGAGAGCNATCTTTGCAGTTAAGGGAGAAAAAATACCAGTAATAGAGTATGCTCCAATAGCCCCAAGCGACTATTTACCNCCATCAACCATNGATCTCGAGGTAAGTGATGACGAATTAATTAGGATTTCAGAAGAAGGNTTGCTCGCATTAAATTTAGAGGAAATGCAGACAATNCAAGCACACTACAGAGATGAAAATGTTAGGGCTAATCGAGAAGAATTAGGCCTACCACCAAATGCTCCAACAGATGTAGAGTTGGAGTGCTTAGCTCAGACATGGTCCGAACATTGCAAGCACAAAATCTTCGCAGCTCACATACATCATGTCGATACAGAAACCGGCGAGGACACAGAAATCGACTCTTTNTTCAAGACTCACATAATGAAACCAACACTGGAGATGAAAGATGAAGTCGACTGGCTTCTATCNGTATTCCATGANAACTCAGGAGTAATCGCTTGGGATGATGAATGGTCAATGTGCATGAAGGCCGAGACNCACAACTCTCCTAGCGCATTAGATCCATATGGCGGTGCAATGACTGGAATTGTAGGTGTCAACAGAGACATCCTNGGCACGGGTCTTGGTGCAAGACCAATTGCAAACACCGACGTATTTTGCTTCGGACCTCCTGATTGGGANGGCGAACTTCCNGAGAATCTATTCCATCCTTCTCGAGTTCTTCGTGGCGTCCATGCAGGAGTGAGAGTNGGGGGCAATGAGAGCGGCATACCAACAGTCAANGGCGCAATAGTGTTTGACGACAGATACATTGGCAAACCCCTTGTTTACTGTGGGACGATTGGAATAATGCCTAGGAAATTAGCCGACGGCCGAGAATCACACATCAAGAANCCTCAATCCGGAGATAGGGTGTATATGGTTGGTGGAAGAGTGGGCTATGACGGAATTCACGGGGCCACCTTNTCTTCACTCGAGCTAACAGAAGAATCACCTTCCAGTGCAGTTCAAATTGGCGACCCAATTACACAGAAAAAAATGCTTGATATGATAATTGAAGCGAGAGATGCAGGATTGATTACGTGTATAACNGATAACGGCGCTGGAGGGCTCTCTTCTAGCATAGGAGAAATGGCTGAATACACAGACGGATGTAANATAGATTTGTCAAAAGTTCCACTNAAACAGGAAGGCCTGTCTGCCTGGGAGATTCTAGTATCAGAGTCTCAAGANAGAATGACTGTAGCAGTNCGTGAATCCGATGTAAAAGCATTCGAAGACCTTGCTGATTTACATGAAGTCGAAGCAACTTGGGTTGCAGACTTTACTAACACAGGACAATTCCACGTGGTGCACGGCGAGGATACNGTAGCATCACTTCCAATTGAGTTCCTCCATGATGGAGTCCCTCAATTGAGATTAGAGAGCGAATGGAAAAAGCCAGAATTAGAATCGTTNAATCCTCCAAATGATGCATCGCATACCACCTTATTGATGAGAATGCTTGCTCGACCTAATATCGCCTCGAAAGAAACATGGGTTAGACAGTATGATCACGAAGTTATTGCACAAACTGCTGTCAAGCCGTTTGTTGGTGTAGAAAGAGACGGACCAGGCGATGCAGGATTGCTAGCTCCTATCCATGGATCAACACATGGACTAGTAGTTTCAAACGGAATATCCCCTAGATATAGCGATATAGATGCTGGAGCAATGGCAGCAGCGGCAGTGGATGAAGCAGTAAGAAATGCAGTCTGTACAGGCGTCGACCTTAGCAAAATAGCTGGTTTAGACAATTTCTGCTGGCCAGATCCAATAGAGAGTAAGAAGACACCAGATGGCAAATTCAAGTTGGCTCAATTAGTCCGGGCTAACCGTGAGCTTGAGAGAATTTGCCGCGCTTATTTCGTGCCTTGCATATCAGGTAAGGATTCTATGAAGAACGATTATGGCACGGGAGAAAACAAAATTTCGATCCCGCCTACACTTCTATTCTCCTTATTTGGAAACCACCCTGATGTAAGATATACGACAACCTCAGACCTCAAGCCAGGCGAGAGCCTGTATTTGGTAGGAGAATCAAAACAGGAGTTAGGGGCAAGTGAAATATCGTATATGCTGAAAGAGTCAGGAGAATCAGATGGAATTGGAGGAGAAGTTCCGCAGTTGATGAATCCTGAAAAAAATCTGAAAGCCTACAAGTCCCTAACTAAAGCGATCCAATCAGGACTGGTTCGCACTGCTCACGATTGCAGCGAAGGAGGGGTAGCAATAGCAATTGCAGAAATGTGCATAGGAGGCCGATGTGGTGCAGCCATAGATATCGACGGACCAGGCGATGCAGATATTTGGGGTAGGCTCTGGGGAGAATCTCTAGGTAGAATTTTAGTTGGAGTAAAGCAGGAAAATCGAGAAGAATTTCTATCAATTATGAAAGGTAATTCGCTTACATACATGGGAGAGACTACTGATGGAGACGAACTAAGCATATGGGATGGAGACGATTTAATCGTCGAAGCAAATGTGGAGGAGATGACTTCAACTTGGAAAGGAAGCCTAGACATGACAGGAGGTGTAAATTGATGCCTGATAAGCCAAAGGTAGCAGTCCTGTTTGGGTTTGGAATAAATTGCGATAGAGAGACGGCAGCGGTCTTTGAGCTAGCCGGGGCAACCAGTGAGAGAGTTCATGTCAATCACTTTGTTCAAGGCAATAGAGACTTATCAGAATTCCATATTCTAGCTGTCCCTGGCGGCTTCTCATTTGGTGATCACCTAGGTTCTGGAAGGCTTCTTGGAAATAGAATGCGGTTTGCCATGCGAGAACAACTTGCGGATTTTGTTGCTGCAGGAAAGCCAATTATTGGTATTTGCAATGGCTTCCAAGTATTAGTAAAAACTGGACTATTGCCAGGTAAAGCAGTACCAGATTTTGAGCAAACTGCAAGCCTAACCTTGAACAATAGCGGCCGTTATGAAGATAGATGGGTTACACTAGAGTTTGACCCCGAAAGCCCGTGTATTTGGACTAAAGGAATCACTAGAATCGAATGTCCAGTACGGCATGGCGAGGGTAGATTCGTAATGCCATCAACATCGGATTTAGATGCCTTAGATAAAAACAGCCAGATTGTTACAAGATATGTTGATCCTTCAACCAACCCTGGTGAAGGTATGACAGACGAACCCCTGCCGTTTCCAATATGCCCAAACGGTAGCGTTAGAAATATAGCAGGAATTTGCGATCCAACAGGACTTGTCTTTGGATTAATGCCTCATCCTGAAGCAGCCTATGCAACTTTCCTACACCCTCACCATACTAGAGGTGAGGTAAATGATGTATTGATGTCAGAAACAATGCAGATATTTACCAATGCAGTGGAGTATGTTCGAGCAAACCTTTGAGAATTAAGGGCTTGAGCAGTTTACATGGCGGGGGCAATACAAGCAACATTTGTTGTTGATGAAGACCTCTGTTACGGTTGTGGAGCTTGTATCGCTTTATGTCCAACAAATGCTCTAGATTTAGTTGATAGACTGGCAGTAGTGGAGCAATCTGACTGCACCCTTTGTGAATTTTGCATCCCTTCATGTCCAGTTTTTGCCTTGAGTATCAATGAGGCATAATTATGATTCACATTTCTGGCGCTGGAATTTGCGGACTTTCTTGTGCAATTCACCTATTACAGGAAGGCTATGATGTCACAATTCATGAGATTAGACACGAAATTGGTAATCCAGT
>NZLM01000009.1 GCA_002694245.1 Methanobacteriota archaeon | reverse complement strand
CTGCATGGGACCTAATCATGCTGAGGTTATATGATAACTTGCTTTTGTCAGTCCTTAGGTGGTATGTTTCGAATTATATCCATTCCAGTACCAACAACTTCGTCTAAGAATGATTTGATACTTAGTTCAGTAACTGCAGGATTAGCGATTACAGGGCGAAGTATGATATTGTCACTAATTGTTGATTGTGAGGCCATGAATTTTCCAGAAGCGACAATCCGTTTTCTTATACTCCGATTCACAGCATCATGGTCAATCCCTGGAGAAGTAAATCGAATGCACAAATTAGTCCATTCACGTGGTGCCATCAACTCAAGATGTTTATTCTCTAAAACACAAGTTTCCATGTAATTCGCTAATTCCATGTAAGACTCTATCAATCTAGCCCAACCTGCATCACCTTTCTCACGCCAAGCTAGGAAAAGTTTCAGAGCATCATTACGCCTACCACACTGGAGGCTAATTCGTCCTAAATCTACTGCTTTTGCATCATCTAAAAACAAGTAATGAGCAATATCTCCGTGAGAACAAATTTTACGCAGCACATTTGGTTGTTTTATCAAAAATGCAGAGCATACCAATGGCACACCCATCATTTTGTGCGCATCCCAACATACGGAGTCTGCAAGTTCGACACCATCCATTAGAGCTCTGTGTTTCGAGCTAAACATACAAGACCCTCCCCACGCTGCATCAACGTGAAGCCAAATATCTTGATCTGAGCAAATATTTGATATCTCTTTTAGAGGGTCGAATGCACCTTTTACAGTTGTACCTGAGGTGGCTACGACGCAAAAAGGAATCTGGCCATTAATCCTTGATCGTTCAATCTCTTCGTTCAGTTTGTCCGGTCTCATTCTTCCGTCTGAGTCGCATTTTACCTTGATGACGTTATCAAAACCAATCCCCAAGACGTTTGCGGACATGAGAACTGAATAGTGAGATTCCTCAGATACAAAGCAAACAAGTTTAGTTCCCTCAAAGCCTCTTTGTTGGCCCAACGGATCGACTTTGTAACGGGCACACATCATACCCAACATGTTTCCACTGGACCCCCCTGTGGTTAATGTTCCATTACCATCGCTAAAACCAACGATTTCGCACATTCGTTTGATTAAGGCCTGTTCGATCAAGGTGGCAAATGGTGACAACTCGAAGGTATACATTGAATTGTTAACCAGTGTTGCAATAACTTCCCCAACAAATGCTGAGATGTTGAACCCGCCCCAGAGTGGATTCATAAATCCAGGTTTAGAAGTATTTACACTATACCTCAGAAATTCATCAATATCCTTGTCTAGTGACTCTAATCCTCTTCCTTCCAGCGGCAATTTTAGGTCAGCAACTTTACTAAGGCTGGAATGAGGAATGGATTCTACAACATCGCCATCTTTCGCTAGATAGGACTTGATTTTATGATGGAGCATGTCCAACATCTCGTCCATATCTGTAGGTGGCACGATAGTTCCAGCAAGGCTAGGCTTTAGAATCATACTCATGTTTGAACACCCGATCTACTTATGAAATGCTAAGCATCAGTTTTGTAGTCGATGTAAAAACGTTGCAAGGGTTTTTTCTGAAAAATATTCTTTCTTAATTCGATTGTATGCATCGTTTATGCATATGACATAAATGATAATTTGAATTGAATTACTTTTCGACTAACTACTTTTCGAATGAAATTAGATTCAAGGATTTCTGACGAAATCGTTGTATCTTGAATTACAGTAGAAATATAATCCATGTAAAGGGAATAATTTCGCCAAATGAACAATCTAGATCATAGATAATTAATTCCATTTCTATGCATGACGCATATTCGTTTAGCAATATTGAATAATTAGGTGCTGGTGCGCAGGTACATGTTAGGCAGTGATGGCAGTGCATGGCTTGAAAGGTTACACATGCAATTAGCTAGAAACCTCAAGGCAGCAAGTTGGTCACAGGCTGACATTGCTGCCATTTTAGGTTCCACGCAATCAACAGTATCCAGAATGGCTCACAGAGATTTGCCAAATCTTCAGGGAACTTCTGACGAATCTACAATTGATAGTTGGGCNCATGAAATCTCAATGGCTCTNAGACAGTTGGGGCCAAATTCCAAGCCATCAAGGACACGATTTGTAATGGAAATTGCATTTGCACCAGGCCAAGTTTTACGTTTCGATAAATCCCTCACGGGTACTGACCTAGATTCTGATCAAGAACAGAAATCCCTGTTGAAAAGGCTAGAGTGGGCTGTATCAAGAATCGATGTGAGAAAACTGAAATCAAAAATGCCAGCAGTTGGTATGAACATTGCATGTTGCTTGGACACCTCAAGATCTGNTGCAGAAGTGGCTGCCTTCCCCGGNAAAGTGAACATAGTGGACGGCAAAATACGCCACCATGAGACACCAAAATTTGGAGCTTCAAAACATCTTGCGACTATGTTGCTNGATGCAAGAGTCCACGACCCAAATAANACTGCAATTTTGAATATNNANCCCGGNGAGGATAAAGAAAAAATTGAACAGGTTTGTGAGGATTTNGACTTGAATTTAACATTCTCCAACAAGGGCGACTTAACACCTCATCAAGGCATAGATGTTGTTCTAGATGAGGGNGCATTTGGNTGGGAGCCAGCTTTGTANATTCTNGCACACAATCCGTTGGAATTGGTAGACAGAATGCACCAAATAATTGGAAAAATGAATTGAGGAATTAACATGAAAANANTAATTTTTGCGATAATGATAGTATTGAATTTAGGAATATCGGGCTGTATTAGTCAAACAATAGATGAGGACGGAATANCTGTTCCTGATAACATAANTNCCACNGATGATGGAGAACTTGTAATTGTAACGTACGATGTATATGGATTAACAGAANATATGCTAGCGAATTTCGAAAACGTANCTGGATACAACATNACAATGACAAAATTAGATGATGCAGGTTCGGTTCTTGACCANCTACTACAGTACAAAGGAGCCCAGGTTTCCGACTTAGCAATTGGTTTAGACAACACTTACCTCCAAACAGCTATTGACAACNATGTATTATGGCCACATGAGGTNAATNTGTCTGGTCTTTCTGANATTGCTCTTGCNCCNTATGATGGAGGCTTAGCAGCACCNTTTGATCATGGATATATNTGCCTGAACTATGATAGTTCAGTTGTCGANGGCACTAACTACACAGTNCCAACATCCTTGTGGGACCTTACATCGAGCGAATGGGCAGGTAAGGTTGCAATACCATCTCCTGAAAGCAGCAGCCCTGGAAGAATTTTCATGACTGCCACAACCGATTATTTTGCAAATGATGATGACAACACAACCGAATGGACCGATTGGTGGACTGCAATGAAAAATAATGATGTCATAATTACATCNGGCTGGAGTGAAGCTTATGTCACACACTANACAGGTGGNTATGGTGTATGGGAAGANGANCACATTGGTGATGCTCACATCGTAGTTTCATACTGTCACTCCCCAGGAGTAGAGGCTTGGTANGGGTCAAATTACACAATATCCACTGCCCTAGATCTACCNAGAGCATCATTACACCAAGTAGAATATGCAGCTGCTGTGCAAGGTGGCAACTTAGCAGCGGCAAGAGCATTTATTGAATACCTCATNTCTGAAGAAGTAAATCTCGATATGCCAATTGAAAATTCAATGTATTCCGTGATTAACGGAACNGATTTACCCGAGGAGAATGGATACAGATATCATTCAGTTGTACCTACACAGCCTGCCGATGTTTCACCTTCTGAAATTGCGAGTAACATGGAAGCATGGTTAGAGATGTGGAATNCTGCAATGGTTGATGCATAANATGCGTACTAAATGGATNCACAACCTAACAATATTTTGCTACTTTTCAATCATCTTGATACCACTATGGTTGGCGGTTGACAGACTTGTATGGGTAGCAGGATACGACGTTGTGGGTTGGTTCCATGCAATCAATGAAAATTACATCTCGAATGGCGTTCTTGGTTTTACCGTTTTTCAAGCATTATTATCAACAATCATCACATTGCTNTACGGTTTGCCTATTGCTTGGCAGTTAGGTAGGTATGAGTGGAAATTCCAGTCGTTAATCAAATCAATACTTACCATGCCATTCGTAATGCCTTCAATTATAGCAGCTATTGGTTTCTTACAAATAATTGGTAACAATGGCTTAGACCTCAGAAGTAACGATTCAGCCATGTATACCACACTAATTCTTGCCCATGCTTGGTTTAACCTTTCTTTAGTAATCCGATTTTGTGAACCAGTNC
Source organism: Methanobacteriota archaeon (assembly GCA_002694245.1). GTDB lineage: Archaea > Thermoplasmatota > Poseidoniia > Poseidoniales > Poseidoniaceae > MGIIa-K1. Next base: position 36,782 of record NZLM01000009.1, on the reverse strand, counting down.
TTTCTACACTCGATCCCAGTTTGGAAGACCAACTTCGATTATTGCCTGCCGGNANATCATTTTANTCACGGTTGAGAATNCTNTGGATACCNCTTTTAGCACCCTCTATCGCNGCTGCTGCATGTATGACATTTGTTTTCTCATTTACATCGTTCGCATTAGTACGATGGATAACAGTAGGAGAAAATACACTAGAAAGCATGATGGCAGAAATTGGTTCATCAGCAGGNATAAATGGCTACATGATTGCTAGGAATGAAATTATTCTTTCATCTTCGATAATTCAGTTTGCAATACTTCTTGTTTCATTATGGATAATGTCTGAATTGCAAAGCANAAGAAANAATGTGATTCCATTAAAACCTGAAACATTTGTCAAAAAAAGAAATCCGATAGGNTGGGCGATTATCCTTCCAGGTTTGTGTTTCTCGATACTGCCNTTAGTGATGATATTCATATCTTCATTTAGAATTAGAACNNTAGAAAATGGAGTCTCTACCTTGAATTGGAGCACAGANGGATGGTCATTTGCTTTNACACCAACAAATGTTCTTCCATCAGCTTNTGATGCATTATTGAACTCGCTAGGTTATGCATTTTTCACCTTATTATTNGCACTCCCNCTGGGATGGGGTTTGTGTAATGCCATCATCCACCATGAAAAAGTAAATCCAAGATTTGCAAGATTTATTGACNTTATGACATTACTACCTTTTGCTGTATCNAGTGTAATGATTGGACTTGGNGTCATGCTAGGTATGATAAGAATAAATCCCGAGTTTTTCTACTCATCATGGTTCACTCCAGTAATCGCACATGTTATGATTACAACACCATTTGTGGTTAGAATTTTACTACCTGCAATGAGGTCACTNGACCCAATATANGATGAATGTGGAATGACTCTAGGCTTATCAAAAGTTAACAGATTTGTGAAAATCAGACTACCTTTACTGAAGGGATCAATCATTATCGCATCAATATTCACGATAGCCATGTCTCTAGGTGAATTTGGTGCATCTTGGGTTGTAACTAGAAATTCAGATTGGACNACATTNCCAATCATAATTGATACTTTCAGAGGGGTACCTTATGATAGGACTCTTACAGTTCCTGCCGCAAACGCAATCGCCTCAATTCTAATGTTGATGGCATTATCAGTTTTCACATTCACAGAAAGATTCCGGAAAAGCGAACAGGGAGGAATGTTTTGATGCTGATNTGTAACAACCTCGAGAAATCATTCGATAATGTACTATTCTCAAATTTTGATTTGACAGTGAAACCGGGNGANATCNTTGCAATTACAGGACCAAGTGGATGCGGAAAGACTACGCTTCTGCGNTGTATTTGTGGTTTAGATTTCATAGATTCAGGGACAATAACTCTGGATGATAACGACATAACAGAGTGGCCTGCTGAGGACAGGGGAATTGGCATGATATTCCAAAGACCTGTGCTTTTCCCNCACTTGAATGTCNNGCAGAATTTATTGCTAGGCAACAAATCTGGAAATGTTGAACAATCNCTAAANGAGGTCAATATGTCAGGATTTGAAAATCGAAGTGTAAACAATTTNTCTGGAGGTGAAGGGCAAAGAATNTCTCTTGCNAGAGCGCTTCTTGCAAATCCAAGAGTGTTACTACTCGATGAACCATTTAGTTCAATAGATGAGGAACTATCAATGAAATTGGTAGAGGATGTGAGGAAAATTCTCAAAAAAAGACAAACTCCAGCGATATTNGTAACGCACAACAAAACAATAGCAAGGAAATTTGCTGATTCCGTAATTTCTCTGTCTTAGAGCGTTAGCATCATATGCTAGTAGGTTGTAAGTNANACTGGCGAAGACCATGATTGGCACACCAGTTGATATCATTCCAGTGATAAGAGGNGTCCAATTAGTNCTAATTGGTTACAATGGTTACACCAAAGGTTCTCGATATGAAACTGATAGAATGGTNAGAGATGAGATCATTCGTGCTGCAGGTAGAGTTCGCAGCCACATGCAAAATGTCTTTGATAACGAATTCAAGAACGGAAATATGCAAANTGCCCGGTCTGCAAAACAGTGCATGGAAGAGTGTGATTATCTTATGGAGGATGTCAAAAAAGCTGTTGCAGGAATGGAACATGCATTCCTTTCAGGTCAAAGATCNCCNTCTAACAAAGACNTNAANAAATTGATTCAGCATGACCATGACGTAATCGACATGGTCACCAAAGCTGTAAATCTATCAAACAGTGCCGAGCATGCAATGGCTCGAGGACAAGAAGAAACCAATCAAATTACATTACAGACAAAGCAAATGATTACTAGTTGCAGAGGATTCTTTGGAGCTAGAGCAAATGTTCTTGCGGGATTAAGACAAAAGAAAGTGAAGAAGTGATAACATGGCGAATTACAGATGGAGAGATAGCCCAGACATTATTGCAAGATTAGTTAACGCCGACAAAATACAAACCTTGGCAACTCAGCAAGTAATGTTGAAACCGAATGAAGCCTGTGCGTTAATCGTTGATGGCAGAATTGGTGATGTAGTAACAGAAACATTGCTGAAAAGCATGGCTGGGGGATTTTCGCGATGGTTAGGAGATAAGATGGGTGTTACTGCGAGTGATAGAAGACTATTATTCGCAATGACTGGGCCAATGGACTACTGGATTCCATTTGAAGGCCAAATCGCTAACGGAGAAAAGGTCACTGGCTTTGCAAATCTAAGATTGAAGATGGACATAGACAATGTACCAAAATTACTCAATTTCTTCGCTAACAATGCCCCTACATTGACCAGAGAAGGTCTAATATCCATCATTGCTGATGAAGTAAAGGCTAGAGTTGTTAATCCCTGCTTGGCAACATGCAACGATGCTTCTGGACTAAGAGATGCAATGTTCCTCGAGCAGTTTGAGATGTCTGCAGAATCAGGGATGAGGAACCTATTGTCTAACCTTGGATATACTCTACTGAAGGCTTTTCCAATCACCAATCCTACAGATATGGAAATGGTACAAAGGCACAGAGCGGCTGTTGAGGCTCAGACCGCAGGAAATCAAGCAAATACAGAGGCGCAACTCGCTCAATTTGCACAAACAGAGGCTTTGACATTAGCTCGTATCGAAATGGAAACAAATGTTGCGAGAGCTAGAGCTAGAGGAAAAGTAACTGTTGAATTAGAATCAGAGCTTAAGCAACTTAGGGCTCAAGAGGCTAAGTGGGATGCTGAAATTAACTTCGAGAGAGGTAAAATGGAAATCCGAGTAGATGAGGCAGATGCCAAGACGAAAAGAGCGATGGACATGTTTGCACAAGTTCAAGACAGAAAGGCACAGAGAATTGCTTCTCAACAGGATTTTCAAAATCAACGAATGGAAAGCCAAAACCAATTCCAGAGAGACATGCTTGAAATGGCCGCAGAACACGGTGCTCTAACTCCGGAAGTTATTCAGGAAATGCTTCGTCAACAGACAGCTCAGAAAGCAGTTGATGGGTCAGGTCAAGGGGGACAAAAAAGCACACCAATGAATTGTAGTTCATGTGGAACTCAGATTTCTCCTGGATGGATAGCCTGTCCAAACTGTGGGGCTCCGATTTCCTGAATAGGTAGATGTGCCACGGCTTGCCATGTACAAGTCGCCATGGAGCATTTGGAAGTTCCACTGGCGAAATCGAAATAACAACCGAATTACTATTGCTACAATTGCAGCCTTCTTACTAGCAATGGCTTTACCGTACTCGTTGATAAACCACATAATGGGTAATATCGATAGATCTGTTCTTGACCCTGCAATCGGTTTAGACTCTTGGACTCCTTACATTGGCTGGACATTTATTATCTACGTAAGTTTCTATCTATACTACCCAGCTGTTGCGTGGTATGGTCGAGGAGATGATAGTAGAGTAAGAGAATTGCTTGGTTTTTGCCAAGCATTATTCATTATGACGTGGGTTGTGAATTTGATATTCATCATCTTCCCCACCGAAGTATACATTCGTGAACAAATCCCTCAGAGTGTCCGATCTGGAGAAGGATTCTGGGGTTTTTGGTTTGGTGAAATTATGCATAATGTTGACTATCCATACAACGCCTGGCCAAGCCTTCATGTGGTTCAATCACTAATTATTGTGTTACTGTTGAGGCACTGGAAGGTTGTAAGTGGTTTGAAAGAATTTTTTCTTTGGATTGCTTGGTTAGCNCTATGTNTATCGATAATGACNACTAAGCANCATTTCTTTTTTGACTTAGTTACTGGAATNATCACAGGACTNTTCTGCTGGTATTGTATGTGTATACCTGCGATGAAAGCNAGTAGTAACGCAGAATGGTGTAAAGCCTATCCTAGCGATCAGCCAGTTGANTAAGTTATGAGAAGCGAGTGATATACGTTGACTGAATCTTGTCCATCCTCATAAANTACAACCATNTCATGGTCTAGATATGTGTTGAAGTGAATGGTTTCCCAAGTAAGTTGTTCACCGTTTGCTACCACGCCTGAATTTTTTTGGCAAACATCATTAGTCTCGTCAATGATGTTCCATGTGATTTCCACATCTCTNCCCCCTCCAAACTCAGTTAGAATATTTGGATTTTCAACCGTAGATTCTACTTCAATCATTTTTGCATGGAGTCCACCATTAGCAGGCCTCGGGTCAAATTCTAACACAATAGGGTCATTTGTTGAGAGTTCAGTCCAATCTATANGAAGATCTACNCTAACATTGAATGACATTTCTACTCTGTTATNCTTCTTATCNATCGCAAAGAAAACCAATTCATATGACCCGTGTTGGTAAAATTCCACTTCGATATTGGATTTCTCCTTTGCAGTTACTTTTGATTCCAAATCTAGTTCTGCNACCTCTAGTCCGAATGTAACAATNGTGAATTTAGACTTTGTATCCTTGAAGTCAAAGTTGATTTTCGCTGGNCTTGTCGATTCTAACTGTCCATCNACATAGGTCTTCNCAACGACAGATTCTGAGTTGTTGTAATCGATATTNATTGAAATCAATTCTTCTTCATCACCAAATAAACAACCAGACAATCCAGAAATCAATAGCACAGTTAGAACAATGCCNAGACGGNTAGATTTGCAATGGTTTNTNNACAANTTATCACAACCAACTTGCAATTAATTCAGGTTGGGTTAGGTAGAATATCAGTGCAATACCGGCCATCATCATCATCCAAGCNCCGATTGCCTTGATGAGNCCNGTCGCCCTTCTCAGGATCGAAACAAACTGCTGCTGTCCCAATCCTACGACCGTAGTTACTCCAATCATTAACACACTCACTGACAGCATTAATCCTCCCAAGCCGGTCCATGTTGCTGTCCCACCTATCAATGCTAGATATGCAATGAATGGGATTACAGCTGCAGCTGTACAATCAATAGAGGCTGCAGAATACCCAATTCCCCATAGGTACATATTGCGCTTTGGTGTAAATNTGTCATCCATTTCCGTGGTNGAATATTTGTCAACTAATTTTTGGACGAAGCCGAGTAAATGTGCNGTCCCACCTGTTAGCATNAAGGCACCCAAAACTACGAGCAAAATCGCTACAGCCAGTGCAAANTAGTGTANCACACCTGACAGATTTATGAAGCTNCCAAGACCNAGTACAATGATTCCAATTAGAGCGAAGAATGTCAGCTGCCCTAGCGCTGCTAAACCACCAAGAATCCAATGCGCTGGCATTCTTGACTCAAGTTTTCCAGCTTCCATTAATTCATCNTCTCTTTGTGCTAAATTGACATAATACGAGATATATCCTGGCAATATTGGGAATGCGCAGGGTGAGAAGTAGACCAAAACCCCGAGCAGTAATCCCATGGCNAATATCGCACTGGCTGACCGGTCAACCTCAGCGATTGAGAATCTGAAATNNTCNGCTTCTCCTCTTGCTGCTGCTAAAACTATNGAATCAAATTCATCCCATCCACCTGTTGGTGAGCCAGAATTCTCTTTTGCTACTACAAAGCCTTCGTGATCGATAACTAGCACAACGGGAATCGCTTGNGCTTGATATTCTTCGACCATTGCACCCCTAGAAAATTGTGTAATGTCCCAAGTAATGTTGCCCTCAATGGAAGTTTCAATTGTGAAGTTAACCGATGAGTTTTCTTCGATTANAATGTCGATACCTTCCACATCAAANTCTGAATTATCATTATCCTTATTTTCTTGACCGATATCGAAACATTTTATCTCTTCCTGAGATTTATTGACNTGTGCCTTGATGCAGTATGCACCATCATCCAAATCAATACTTGAGGAATTTGTTCCCGAATGGATTACATCAGATTTGATAACTGAATCCGCAGCCCCTGTGGCTACTATCCATGGCATGTGGGAACTTGAATCTGGATCTCCAAACGTATTATTGAGTTGACTAAGAGTTTCAAGATCGTACCAGCTACCAACCGAAATGATTACGATTTCGTAATCGCCATCATAACTCATGTATGTGTCTAGTTCTTTTTCCAAATGTGCTTGGACTAGGTGGCAATTTCCACAATCAATCGCCATGAAATCCACAATCACAACTTTGCCCCTGTGATCAGATAACCTGAACCATCCTGTTTCGTTGACATATTGACCTTCTTCTACGGTCCGGTTAACTGTTTCAACCTCAAAATCAGGTGCAAGTCGAATATCATCTCTATCTACGCCATAACCCTCGGATGCAAGGTCGAACATCGATAACCCTGCGTAACCGATTATTGAAAACAANACAATACCAATTGCAAGAGCCTTCCATGTTGTAGACTCCTTGAAAACGCCAAGGTCTACTCCAAACTTGTCCTTCAGGCCCATTANNNATTCCTANACAATCAAGAATATCAAACTGTCCGATTCAAGGTTGTATATTACTTCTGTGAGATTGGCCTACTCCGGCCACCCCATAGCACAATTTTGAAGCATACCCCACCTACAATTAGGCCTACAGCAGCACATAGATAGAACCAAATCATTCCAGAGAAATCACGCTCGGTTGCTGAAGGATTATTTTGCAAACCATAGTAGAGTATTATACAAGATATTGCTCCTATTAGGGCACTGATCCCGAAGCCAGCGAAAACAATACCCCATTTCTTAGCCCTGTTCACAGGACATGGTGAATGTATGATGACTTAAGGTTTGACACTACATTAACCTGCATGTTCTGTACCTTGGGACATTGAATATAGCCTGTAAAGAGCATCATTATCTACAAGCCAATCAACTACAGATTCAGGTATAGATGCCTTCATGACTTCTTTTTGGGCATCTAACTCAAAAACAGTTGATAGCATCTTCAGGGTAACTCTGACTCTCCAACCCTCATATGATTCTCTATTTTCTAGCTCAACCCAATGAACCTCAAAGTCTGATTCCTCGTAAAGTTGTTTTGTTGATGCATCGCTAGTAACAAGGATTCCTTCCCCGTGAAATTTCTTTGCATGCTCTACCCAGTTTGGCGGATCGTTTATGTCAGGTATTTTGACAACCTTTGCTTGTCTATCTCCCAGCCATCCTCGAATCATTGCTTCTCTCTCATCTGCATTCCAAGGATTATCCATGCTCATTTCTGCTTGACTAGAACCAATTGCAATTACAGTCGGACCCAAATCCAAGGCCTGGTTTATCAGGTGCTCATGTCCCTTGTGAAAGGGTTGAAATCTACCTAGAACGATATACATGTAATCACTCAAAATAAGATTCAACATTTACATCCGGTAATTCAACACCAAAACTTCTGAAACACTCAATCATCCTCTTGCAACCTTCAACCATCTCAGTGATCGGAGTTTCTCCCATACTCCCAACTCTGAACATTTTGCCTTTCAAATCGTCTTGTGCACCAATAACTTGAGTTTGATATTCCTCTTTCAATCTTGTTCTCCAAGAATCATCTATCCCTTCCGGATACATTATTGCGGTGACAGTACTCGATCGGAAATATTCATCAGCAAGTAAGTCAAAGCCCAAATCAATAAACAAATTTCTGACACCCTTTGCGAGAATTTCACAGCGTTTCCACCGATTTTCTAGACCTTCTTCTTTCAATACTTCAAGAGCTGCAGCCCAACCCATCGCAGGATTAATCGCTGGAGTCCAAGGAGTTTGATCATCGTCTCCCTTCTTCAAAGCAGACAGAATATCAAGGTAATATGTAGGATTTGCATCGTCTTGATTACGAATCGCTTTACACCGGTTGACGAAGTTTTCATTGACTGCGATTGCAGCTATGCCGCTTGGACCTGCTGTGCACTTCTGAGCGCCTACAACCACTGCCTCAGCACCCCACTTTTCAGGATGAACTGGTAAGCCACCAACGCTAGTTATTCCGTCCAAGATATATGCAACTCCGTGGCGTTGGCACATTTCAGCGAGTTCTGCAGCATCTTGAGTAATTCCTGAGGATGTCTCGTTGTGACATATTGCTAGAGCCTCCCAGTTACCTCTAGCAAGTTGCTCCTCGATTTCTCCAAAATCGAATGCTCTTCCCCATTCATATTTCAGATGCTTAACATTACAGTATCTCGACCCCATTTCTGCTACTCTTTCCCCAAATTTACCATTTGTGGGAACTAAAACTCTGTCATTGGGTCTGAACCTATTTGCCATGACCATTTCCATTGCTGCTGTGCCTGAGCCTGATACAACAATAACCTTGTATCCATCATCACCGGTCCAAGACTGATTTTTTCTTTCATCAGACGAAGGTGACAGATTGAATGCATAGCGCAATCCAGAGTTTAGTTTAGCCATAACGTCTCTGAATTCAGATCCTCTAGCCGTAATTACAGGGCTACCGAGGGCATCAAGACATGGTTTGCCCATACGCACTGGCCCGGGCACGAGGAAACAATCCCCTTCATGGCTCATGTTTCCGGCTGGTAGCACACACTACAATAATTGAACTACCAACCGAGTCTGTCAATAACCTAATCCATCTGGAAGATAACATGCTGACTGTTGGTGTGGCCATGCTTCAAGGCGCCCGGCATGAGCACATGCACTCTGTTCTGAGTGCTGCAGAAAAACTCGGTTTACAGGTAAAAATCAGAGAGTTGAGAAAATCGTCTGATATTGAAGGAATTGATGCTGTCATTCTTCCAGGTGGAGAATCAACAGCAATGAAAATTGCAAGTAAGTCTGAAAAGTTGTTCAGCAGTCTGTGGAAAGAAATTTCTGAAGACAAATTTCCTGTTTTGGGAACCTGTGCTGGGGCGATTCTGCTTTCTCAGCAGGAATTAATCCAAACAAAGATCGTAAGGAACGCATTTGGACGACAGAAAGAAAGCTTCCAGTCTGAAATTCGCGTTGAAATTGGTGAAAGCAATTCATTCCAAGGAGTGTTTATCAGAGCACCTCGATTCAAAGAGGGAAGTGATTTTCCTATTGCGTGGCTGAAAGACGAGGTAGTAGGGGTAAAAGAAGGAAGGATCATGGCATTAACATTTCATCCTGAACTAACAACAGACACCAGGTTCCATGAATGGTTACTTACTGAAGCAATCAATTGACTGATGTGGATTGAACCAGTGAATTGAAACATAAGAGGCTCTGGCGTGGAGTTGTGCAACTACCGATGGTTACCGAAATCGCCCCCCCTGAAGAGGGTGAGGCAGAGGGATGTATCCAGTGTCAGCGTGGTAGTAAGTTAGTACTCTTTGTTACAGGACATTGCCACTGGGGTTGCGACTATTGTCCACTCTCAGATAATAGAAGAGAAACCCCCGACATGTTTGCAAACGAAAGACGATGCAAGAATTTTGCAGAAGTAATCGAAGAAGCGAAAGCAATGAACGCAACAGGAACCGGAATCACCGGTGGAGATCCCATGCTAGATTTTGACAAGACAGTCAAAGCAATATTAGCACTAAAAAATGAGTTTGGCCCAGAACATCATATTCACTGCTACACTTCTATTCCAATAAAATCTGACCAAGCCATAGAACTCGGAAAAGCCGGTTTAGATGAGTTGAGATTTCATTTGTTAGATCTAAAACTAGATAGATACATGGAAGCCATTTCTGCAGCTGATAATGCAGGGATAAATGTTGGAATTGAATTACCTGCTGAACCTGACAAACGTGACTTATTGTTTGATTTGATCCATCAGATTCACGCTTCACCTGTTAAATTTCTAAATCTAAATGAGTTAGAGATAACTGTAGGAAATCAAGAGAACATGGATGTCAGAGGATTCAATTTGGCCGGTGGAATCACAGCAGCAGCAGAAGGTTCTGCACAACTAGCGATCGAATTAAGAGATGCTGCAAAGGAACTTGATTTTCATCTGAAGTTTTGCACTGCATCTTACAAAGACGCAGGACAATTAAGAAACCGATTCAAACGAAGGGCAAAAGCAACATTAAGACCTTATGAAATTCTGTCAGATGACGACACTATCGTTTTCGGTGCAATACCATGTGATTTAGAACACGCAAACGATGATGTTCAAGAGATTAAAGAATATTTAGAACTTCATGACAGTTGGATAAGATTTGATGGGCCAAATCGTAGAATAGAACTGCCACTGTCTGTTGCTGAAGAAATTGCTGAGGAAATTGATGTGCCGATCATGATGGTTGAAGTACATCCAACTCACGATAGGTTGGAAGTTTCTTCTGTTTANCTTAATGACAAAAGGTAGGGTCTAAACTGATGTTTATACTANAACCAGANTGAGTAGNNTTGTGTCAGTCGATGTTGTGTGGTACAAGAAGGACCTAAGAGTCNATGACCATCAACCCTTGATTGCATCATCACTCTCAGANAATCATGTTCTCTGCCTATACGTNATCGAGCCAGAACGTTTTGAACTGAANGATTTTGACCCCATTCACCTAGAGTGGGAATTAGATAACGCAATTGAATTAGACAAATCCCTGAAAGAGATTAATGCTAGTTTGCATTTTGAAGTCGGAAATATTGAGCAGATTCTAGAAAAAATCAATGCAAAACATGAGATCTCAAGATTAATTTCACACCAAGAAACAGGAAATTCTTGGTCTTACTCTAGGGACAAAAAAGTCTCATCGTGGTGCGATAAACAATCAATTGAGTGGTTAGAATTTCCTAGTAATGGAGTAATTAGNGGGTTAACAGACAGAGACAAATGGAAGAGAGCGCGGGACTCGAGAATGAGACTGCCTACCTCAGAAACACCACCTTTGAAATCCGTTATTCAATCTACTAGTAGACCTCCAACGATGCNAGAATTAGGTCTACGCTCTAGAANCTTAAGCAACCGGCCCGAACCAGGGGAGAAAGCTGCACTAACTAGGCTACNCACNTTCCTAGAATCAGAGGCAAAGGAGTACCAGTGGGCCATTTCAAGTCCCACAGAGGCAGTAAAACACGGATCCGGATTGTCCCCGTATCTTACAGTAGGCGCCATTTCGATGCGAAGAGTAGTTCAAACAACTAATGATAGAATTGACTACATAAGGCAAAACAAACAAAAAATTCCAGGTGCATCCACATGGACAAAGAGTCTTTCTTCATTTAGGCGAAGACTTGCATGGAGATGTCACTTCATCCAAAAATTGGAAATGGAACCCGATTTGGATGTNGTTGCGCAAAACAAAATTATCGATAGAAATTTACAAAGAGAAATGAATNAGGTATGGTTCAATAAATGGAAGGATGGTCAGACAGGATGGCCATTTCTCGATGCTTGCATGCGNCAGTTATCTAGCACAGGTTGGATCAATTTCCGAATGCGTGCGATGATTATGTCTGCAGCTTCCTACAANCTATGGCTACCNTGGAGGGAAACCGGATGTTACCTCGCAACTAGGTTTATTGACTACGAACCTGGAATACACTGGTCACAAGTGGGAATGCAATCTGGTACAACGGGGATTAATACAATACGCGCTTATTCTTTATCAAAACAGGGACGTGACCAAGACCCTGACGGNTCTTACATCAGGAAATGGGTTCCTGAACTATCGAATGTTCCTACTGAATATATTCACCAACCATGGGAAATGCCTCNAGAAATCCAGCAGCAAGTCGAGTGTAANATAGGAATCGAATATCCAGAGCCAATATGCGATGAGGTTGAAAGTAGGAAACTTGGAGTGAAGAGGAGTTATGCAGCAAGAGCNGGTAAGGAAGCGAGAACAATTAGTGCTGATGTCCTAAAGAAACATGGTAGCAGATCACGACCAAGAAGACGCAGTTCAAACAAGTCAAAATCTGTGCAGCAGAAATTATTCTGAGGNTCATTGATCTGATGCAACAACAACATTTGCAGGNATGAGAACTCTGTCTTTGTACATNTAGCCAGCCTCAAGTTCCTCAATGACGCTATTTGCTGGATAATCTTCGGACGGAGGGATTGCTGTAATTGCGTTCATCTTGGATGGNTCAAACTTCTCTCCTTTAGTTTCNATTTTTGACACACCGTCGCTTGATAATTCCGACCACATTTTGGANCTNATNAGAGATAATCCCTCATCTTCATTTACAGAAAGTGCTCGNTCTATGTCGCCGAGCACAACAAGCATTTTCCTTGCCATACCCATTCCACCATATTGAATCGCTGTCGCTTTTTCAGACATCAGCCTTTTTCGCACATTTTGTATTTCAGCATCCCTGTATGAAATCTCNTTTTCCGCATTTTCCGCTCTTTGCAATGCTTCCTGAAGGGGATCTACTTCCTCTATTTCTTCTACTGGTTCTTCGACTACAGTCTCNTCTNCAGCCNCTTCAGTAGTATCTTGTTCGGACATAACTTTTCCACTCACAACTTATTTTTCAAGTTCACGAATCCAATAGGTTGCCAAGGTTCCATTCACCGTGTCCCCACATTTTNGCATCCAAGTGGTCACGACCCAAAATTTGAATCATGTCTTTTTGGTTGACAGCATGATGTAAAAGCCTAGAATTTTTGTCGTGTGATTCGAATGTTGGTATAATTCTTGGATCCTTTTTTTCGTCGAGTGTTTCGCCAAGCGCCTTTCTTCTTTCCATCCAATCTTGACATACTCTCTCTGAAAATTCAGATTCGCTCATTTTGCTTAAACCGTCTCTTACTTCGTTCCATACAGCGTAGGAATACATTTCTTCAACATCTGNAATCTCTCTTCCTATAGCGTTTTCAATGTAGATGAAGCATCTACCTTCCCATGCTTCCCAACACCCTACACTTGTCCATTCTACCAGTTTCAGTAAAGCTTCAAAAGCATACTCAGATGCAAGAACATCGGTTACTCTACCACTGGCTGATATATTGTCTGCTAAATCTAAAAATTCTGCTTCACAATCGATGTCGAAGGCTCTCTTCAAACGCTTATCAGAAGGTGGTCTAATGTCCCTTAATTCCCTCTTTTCCATCTTTGAAACGAGTTCATTCCAGTCCATATCCAAAATAGAGAGTAGCTTAGTGCCGTCGACAAGGTGTAGGCACATGTCTATTCCCATATTTTTGCCCTGCAGGTGTTTATTCATGATTGCATCGTTCTTCAGTTTTCTTAACCAACACTTCTATTCATGATTAAATCCGCATCACATTTGTTTGTCATGTGGTTTCTAAGCCTTCATTGGGTGATAGCATTCAAGAGTAACCAACATTCCGTAGGGCATAGGAGGGTTTGATGTGGCTACAATCAAAGAGCAGATTCAAGCCCTCTATGATGAGATAAATAAAACTCAAAAAAATAAAGCAACCAATGCCCACATNGGGAAATTGAAAGCGAAAATTGCNCAACTTAAGTTGAAAGAAGAAAANGCAGCAGCTTCAGCAAAGGCTGCTGGTCCTGCAAAAGGATTNGAGGTCAAGAAATCAGGAGANGCATCTGTTGCATTAGTAGGATTTCCATCCGTTGGTAAATCTACACTTATCTCAAAGGTAACAGATGCAAAATCCGAGGCCGGGAATTTCGCATTTACAACTTTAACATGTATCCCNGGACTAATGGAACACAGAGGTGCAAAAATACAGATTCTAGATNTNCCNGGATTGATTAANGGTGCTGCTGAAGGAAAGGGAAGAGGAAANGAAATCCTTGGTGTAATTAGATCATGCGACATGGTATTGTACATAGTTGACCCATTTCAGGATGCACATTTCAAGGTATTACACAGAGAGCTCGAAAATGCTGGCATACGACTTAATCAAACCAAGCCTCCAGTCTTTGTAAAAAGAGTAGACAAAGGTGGTATTGACGTTAGAACTACTGTTGAGCAGACNCACCTAACTCCAGATGAAATGGGAGAAATCATTCGATCTTTCGGATATACCTCGGCAATTGTCACCNTACGTGCTGATACCACAGCCGAAATGTTGGTTGATACTATGGTTGGAAGTCGTGTTTACTCAAAATCNGTAATTGCAGTAAACAAGATTGATATTGCAACAGAAGAGGAAATCTCCAACGCTGAAAAAGCCCTTCCCCAAGAATGGCCAATCATGAGAATTTCTGCGTTCAAAGACATCGGTTTGGAAGAATTAAAGGATTTTATTTATGATAATCTTGGATTCATGAGAGTTTTTCTCAAGCCACAAGGNCANGAAGCAGATTTAGAAGAACCTTTGATAGTAAAAGACGATTCTACAGTCGAAAATGTATGCAATAATCTACACAGAGATTTCGTAAGGAANTTTAGATTTGCTAGAGTCAAGGGGCCNTCTGCAAAATTTGATTGGCAAAGAGTTGGATTAGATCACAAGCTAAAAGATGGAGATTTACTATCAATTATCATCAAACGGTAATGATATCCGTGCCTCTCTTGTCGCAAATTTGCTAGTAATCATTCGATAGTTTAAATTGCGTCCGACTTTNATTNGATTTTGATAAGCATGCGTAAAAGCACTAAATCCGACTCNGCGGAGACTGGAACTAGTGCAATGATAATATTCATCACACTGGTTTTGACCAGTTCAATAATCTCAGCAATGATTCTTGGAGTCGGTGAAAATTTNTTCTCAAAAACAAAAACAGACTCCCAACAAAATGTACCGAGTGTAAAAGGAATCGCCCATGTGATAATACTCGAGATTTTTGAGTTAGGTGCTGACGACGAGTTACATCTTGTGTTCGAGTTACCCTACATTGAACAGGAATTGCCAGAAGANGATATGTCCTGGGTAGTTATGTGNGTGCCACCTAATCAAGGNGGNAGAACAACGGTNGAATTTGATGAGGGAGACTTTTCTCTTGCCACAGAGTTAGAAGGAGATGGTCAAACTGCACTTCCGTTGGAAGAATTCTCTCCAGGCGTCACTTACAGACTGATTATTCCACTGGATGAGTGTGACCTAAACGATATCGACGAAGCTTCTTTCGTTATCATGATTGANAGNGGAAGAACACATGAATGGAAATTAGACATTGGAGAAGCGCCATACCAAGGTCAAGATTTGATATGAGGTGAGAAAATGCNAAGATCACTCATCAATTCTGACAAAAATTGCGCTATCGGTGTAGGGGCAATGATTGTATTCATAGCGATGATTTTACTTGGAACAATTATCGCTTTTACCATCATCAATATTACAGAACAAATAGGACAACAAACCGAAAAAACGAGCGAAGATACCAGAAGAGATTTCGTAAACTCTGTGATTATAACAGGAGCTTGGGTGTATGACAACCAAGATGATATGTTGTTCATGATGGAATTCGGTCTGACTGGAGACCCAATAGTAAGGGAAGATGTTTGGTATGTGTTGACATGTACTGAACCAGATGGTACATACCACTACCGTTCTGCACCTCTTGGGGACTCACAAGGTGGATCTCCAATCTATGTTTGGCCTGTCGGAGATGATGGTCCAGGGAGTCAAGGTTTTACAAATGTGAATAATTTCCAACCAGGTGCTAGATATTTCTTCACCCTAGATGGAGGTACACAAGCTAGTCCCGGAGGAGCGGCTGGAGAGTGCGGACCGCCTCACATGGACACCCATGGTATAGATGCAAATTTGTGGCTGCATATCCCAAACGGACCATCTACACACCAAATTTTGAGCCTGTCAAACGGCCGTGAAATTGGATCTCAACTTATTTGATTTCAAGTCGAGTTAAAGGAAATTGTTCCNTCATCGGAAAAATAACTGATAATAATGTTCAATTAGTTGTCACTCTCAGTTTCATCTATGTCGATAATATCAGCATACAATGAGGCTTGGGAAAAGGGAGATGTAGAAGCACTAGCAAATTTGCTTCACGATGATTTTACGTTTAACCCACATGTTGGAGGAGTAACTATGGGCAAATCCGACATCATGGGATTTGCAGGAATGGGAGCTGCTAAATCAGAAACAGATAGAATACTATTCGAAAATGACGAGGTCGGTGTTGCTCACTCAATCGTCCATTTCGCTAACGGCTCCACATCAGAGGCTGTACTTTCCTTCATGAGATTTAAGGACGGACAGATTCTCTCCATGGAAACAGGTGCGACACCTCTTTCCGATGATTACAAACTGGTTGGAAGCGAATAATTTTCACAAAATCTAGAGTATTAGGATATGGAAACATGTCTAAGCAATTACCAGGTTTTGGCAAAATCCATTTTGCAGGTAAACTGAGGCCTTCGCAAGCAGCGGCTGTTAAGTTAATCAAACCAGAGTTAGGAGAAGGATCCGACAGTTTGTATGTCGTAGCGCCACCTGGCTCAGGAAAGACTGTGTTAGGACTCTATGTTTGGTCTGATCTGGTCAGGAAGCCGACTCTAGTGCTGTCTCCAAATTCTGCGATCCAAGCCCAATGGGCTGCTAGAACAGATTTATTTGACTTGGATGGGAAGGATGAGTTCATCAGTACAGACCCAAAAAATCCAGGCTTGTTGACATCATTAACATACCAATCTGTTACAGCCCCTGGAAAGGGTGGACAGACACTTGAATACCAAGCAATCACTCTTTGGTCAAAACACCTGATAGAGGAAAATTTAGCTTACACACACGAAGAAAGTCTTGCTTGGCAAAACGACATGAAAGAGAGAAATCCCGAATATTACAAAGATAGGTTGGCAGTATACCGGAAAAAAGCAAGGGATGAAATTTCCAAGCAGGGAGATGCTCTGTCGATTTTGAGCCCAAGTGCTAAGAAAAATTTAGAAAGGCTCAAAAATATCGGAATCGGATTAGTAATACTCGATGAATGCCACCATCTTATGCACCATTGGGGAAGAATCCTAGTTGAAGTCAAAGAATTATTCGATAATCCAGTGGTTTTGGGTCTAACAGCAACCCCCCCGGAACCTGATGATTTTGAGGATGAAGATGTTGATAGGTACAACGAATTCTTCGGGCCTGTTGATTATCAAATACCAGTCCCTGCACTGGTTCGAGAATCTAACCTTGCTCCATACCAAGATCTGTGTTACTTCGTAAGGCCAAGCGCTTCCGAATTGAAGTATATCGCTAAGGTGGATTCTGAATTTGAAGAACTACTAGTTGAATTAAGGGACAAGGAAAAAGAAAAAGCTCCAACTCAAATACTAGACTTAGATTCTTGGGTCTTCAAATCTCTTGATGATAGATTATCTCCAGCGGGAGAAAAACTGCAATGGGGACACTACCAGAAGCGAAACAAAGTCTACGCTGATGATGCAAGGCGCTATTTGCAAACACATTTGATTGCGATGCCTAATGGCATACCTGAAATTTCTCTTGACCAAGATTTTGAACCATGGACAAGAATTTCTATGCTTAGGACAGTTCTAGACCGGTATGTTAGATACGGACTCAGACTGTCTGAAGACGTCCAAGATCATGATTTAGCCGAGTCTGTGATACAAAGGCTTAGGATGCTCGGCGTACAAATTACTGAAACTGGTGCGAGGCCGTGTGCTAGTCCTGTGGGCAGAGTTATGGCCTATTCCTCCTCAAAGATTACAGCATTGAATCAGATATTAAAGTGTGAAACTGAAGCATTAGGAGAGAGAATAAGAGCTGTTGTAGTTACTGACTTTTCGAAAACCTCTGCAACTACTCTAGTTGAGGATATTTTAGACGACGAGGCCGGTGGCGCAATTGCCGTATTTAGGGCATTGACTTCTGGAGAAATAGGTGACAATTTAGATCCAATACTAATGACAGGAACAACCGTCCTTGTCGATGATGACCTTCTTGATAGATTTCTTGAAGAAGCAAAGCGATGGGTTGTAGAAAATGAATTAGAAATCAAATTTTCACCAAAGGCTCACAACGGATATGTTGAAATTCGTGGGAAAGGGGAGGACTGGAAACCTAGATATTATTCGATGATGATTACTGAATTATTCCAAAGAGGTGTAACAAAATGTTTGATTGGAACAAGAGGGCTACTAGGAGAAGGTTGGGACGCATCAAGAATAAATGTCCTAGTGGATTTGACTACTGTAACAACAAATATGAGTATCAATCAACTAAGAGGCCGCTCAATCAGACTTGACTCAAATTGGAAGGAAAAGGTCGCAAACAATTGGGATATTGTCTGTTTTGCAGAAGAATTCACCAAAGGCTATGCTGATTATCATAGGTTCCAAGACAAACACACCCAATTATTCGGCGTGTGTGATGATGGTGCGATAGAAAAGGGTGTGGGGCACGTTCACGCTGCTTTTACAGAAGCTAATCCAAAAGGAATTAATGAAAGCATGGAATTGTTCAATACTGAAATGTTAGAACGTGCAAGGAATAGAGAAAAGGCAAGAAAATTGTGGGGTATTGGGAAGCCCTTTGAAGAGATAGAAAGCTCAGCCGTTGAAATAAAAACGGAGGAAGAAGACCAGTTTGCTGATGGATTCAAACTCGGAATTCATAGAACACCTTGGACAAATGACACCTTGATGTTAGCAATTTCTGAGACTATTGTTGATAGTTTATCAGACTTGAATGAGATAGACAGAGATAGTGAAGCATCCGGAGGATTCAGAGGAGGTGGTTGGTTAAGATACCACCTTGAAAATTCTACCCAAGAAGAAAGTAAGAAATTTACTGACGCATTAGAAGAGGTTCTTGGACCACTGAAAAATCCGAGGTACATCATCAGCAGGCCAACAACGCATTTGCAGGATACATGGCTGTCGAAAATAATGCCAGAGATTATCGCCCAATTTTTGAGGAAAGAAAGGACGAAAATCCAGATGTATCATAAAGTCCCGTCAATATTCGCTAATTCAAAGAAAAGGGCAGAGGTATTCTTGAAGCATTGGAATTACTATATCGGCATAAGTGAACTAACTTATTGCCATAATGAAAACGGGAAAGAATTAGTTGAAGACATAAAGAGAATAGGACTTGCTCCAAAAACTAAAATCAACAAAAAAGATGTCTACCTTTAGTCAGTCCCAAATTCCCATATCCATACGTGCATCTTCAGTTGCATGAACTTTAGGATCCCATCTTGGAGACCAAACAAGGTTGATGTGTACACTTTCTACTGCTGTTAGAGCAGCACGATGGGCTGCCGCCATTATTTCTGCTGCTGCAGGACAACCTGGGCTAGTGAGTGTCATGTCAACCTCTGCGTGTTCAACACCGTCTTTTTGCTCGAAGCGTACATCATAAACAAGACCCAACTCTACAATCGATAATTTCAATTCAGGATCTTCAACATCATCCAGAGCATCCATAACTTCTTCCTTTGTAGCCATCAAACCGCCTCTCTAACAATACTTTGAACCATGTCAAACATGGTTCTAAAACCGTTTGACCGAGATGGTGTTAAACTGTTCAAAATCCCTGCTTCCTCGGCAAACTCTGGAGTGAGTTTCAGTACGTCCTCAACCGATGAACCATTTACTGCGATAGATAATATTCCCTGTAGACCTTGAACCATTTTTGCATCCGCTGCCGCTCGCATGTGGACTGAGCCCTGATCGATTTCTACCTCGACATGTGCGATGGACTGACATCCTCTGACCAGGTTATCATCATTCCATTCCTCGGTTGGCAGCTCATCTACCTCGGATGAAAAATCCATGAGTACTTCGAGTTTTTCGAATTGGTCCTCAATGTCTTTAAATTCTTCAATTATTTCTTGGATAGCTGGTGGCCATGTCATTGCATAGCCTCCATTACTCTGTCTACACCATCAAGAAATATATCAGCATCAGATTCATCATTGTAAACGTAAAAAGATGCCCTGATAGTACCAGTCACACCAAGTCTTTCCATGAGAGGTTGAGCACAATGATGCCCTGTTCGAACAGCAATCCCTTGTGCATCGAGCAACCTTGCAAAATCCTCAGGATGAATAGTTGGATGAGTGAAAGAGATTACTGCAGCATCACCCGGCCTAAGTGAGGAGTAGACTTTCATTCCTTTACTTCGAAGCTCTTCTGCTACTCTGTTTGCAATTTTGAGTAATCGAGAATGATGGCTTTTCAAATCAACAGATTCAAGCCATTCAAGGGCTGCTGCCCAACCAAAACCTTCAGCGATTCTTGGAGTTCCTGCCTCGAACCTGTGTTCGTTTGATTGGTAAGTGGAACCCTCAGTAGTCACAGTTTCTATCATGTCACCACCACCCATAAACGGCTCCATTTCATTGAATGAGGATTCATTTACTAGCAGAGCACCAATGCCAGTAGGGCCACACATTTTGTGGGCGGAGAATGCCATAAAATCAGCACCGAGTTTGTCGAAATCAATTTCCTCGTGTGGAACCGCTTGAGCGGCATCGATAAGAACTCGAGCGCCTGATTTTTGTGAGATAGAAATTATATCTTCAATCGGGTTTCTTATCCCCAGAACGTTGGAAGTGTGTACTACGCAAACTAACTTTGCCCCTTCTAAAGCAACTCTGAAAGCATCTAAATCCAATTCTCCATCAGTTACCGGAACATACCTCAATTCAATCGACTTTCTCTCAGCTAACATTTGCCATGGTACTATGTCACTATGATGCTCCATTTCGGTTAGAACAATTACATCACCATCATTCAAATTATGCTCTCCCCATGCGTGGGCGACAAGATTAATCGCTTCTGTAGTTCCACTAGTTATCACTGCATATCTAGAATTGAATCGCTTTTTCAGCATTTTTCTACAGGCTTCGTATCCTTCTGTGGCTTCTCCTGCAAGTGTATGTACGGCGCGGTGTACGTTTGCATTTGATGAGGAATAGTAATCCGACATGGCATCTATCACACATGCTGGTTTTTGGGTAGTAGCAGCATTATCCAAGTAAACAAGAGGCCTCCCGTTTATCATTCTGGAGAAAATAGGGAAATCTTCTTTCATGCAATCACCCGTTGATCAAACATTCAAGATGTACAAGTAACCTAGTTCTTAGACAATCTACAACTATGTCGTTTTTCACATGTCTAAATGCATCCATCAAAAATCCTTCAACAATCAATGAAGATGCCTGAGATTTGGAAAGACCTCTGGAGGATAAATAATGCAATTGATTCTCGTCAATGGGAGCGCTTGCCGCTCCGTGGGCTGCTTTAACATCATCAGCAAGCACTTCAAGCTCCGGAATCGCTTCAGCTCTTGCTTTCTCTGAAAGCAATAGATTCCTGAATACTTGAGCAGCATCGCTCCCGTCTGCACCATCAGCAATTTTGAGTAGACCTGTACCAATCGAATGCGATGAGCCACTGCATGCTGCATGCATGACTAACGATGAGGTGGTGTAGCCAATAGAGTGATCGATTTCGAAGTGATGGTCGTCATGCCTACTTGCGTGTCCATTAGAAGCAATACCAGCTCGCAATTCTGCTCCTTTGCCAGCAAGTTTGACCCTGATATCTGATTTGTTTAGGAAACCGCCTACGGATAAAGTTGCAAATTCCAGTGATGAATCTCGATTTATTGTCCAATCTTCTGCGCGAAGGAAGTGACCATCTTTTGAGAGGTCATTAACTACTGCAACAGACAAATTTCCAGAAACTGTTCCAATTAAACGAATTCCTGTCCATCCTGCATCTCCTGATATTCTAAGAATAAGCGATGAATCTCCTTCAGAATTAATCTCCAATTCTCCAGCACAAATATGTCCTGAACATCGTAAATCTACTTCTTTATTTTCGCCTACCAAATTTATCCTCTTGCAGATTTTTGAAACCGAGTGAATGAATGACCGGGCAATTTCATCTGAATCTTCAATCTTGGAGTCTTCTCCTTCTGAGAACTTCACAGGATCTGCAGTAGGGATTTCATCTACATTGGTAGGGTGAATTCTTTTCCACGATGTATATCGCCAAAGATGTTCAGAACGCAACGGAATTGTGATGTTTGGATAATTCATCATCCAATAGCACCCTCCATCTCCAATTCAAGAAGACGATTGAGTTCAACTGCATATTCCATCGGTAATTCACGAGTAAAGGGTTCAAAGAATCCGTTTACTATCAAACCCATTGCTTCTTCTTCACTGTGCCCCCTTGACATTAGATAGAATAATTGGTCATTGCTGACTTTTGACACGCTTGCTTCATGTTCAAGGTCTGCAGATGAATTACCTACTTCCATTGTTGGGTATGTGTCCGACTGACTATCAGCGTCTAGCATCAATGCATCGCAAACGACCTTTGATCTGCACCCGTGAGATTTTGGTGTTACCTGCAACATTCCACGGTACGATGACCTTCCGCCATTTTTCGAAATTGATTTCGACAAAATGTTTGATGTCGTATTTGGAGCGAGGTGGTGAACTTTAGCGCCAGCGTCCTGGTGTTGTCCCTTTCCGGCATAAGCAACAGAAATCACCTCTGCATGAGCACCTTCACCCTTTAGCAGTACAGCAGGATACTTCATCGTCAACTTTGAGCCAATATTTCCGTCAACCCATTCTATTGTTGCGTTAGCATGTGCTACGCCTCGCTTTGTGACTAAGTTGTAAACATTGGCTGACCAGTTTTGAACTGTTGAATATCTTATCTTTGCTCCTTCCATAGCTATCAATTCAACTACTGCAGAGTGGAGAGATTCTGTTGAGTATGTTGGGGCTGTGCATCCTTCGACATAATGTATGGATGACCCTTCATCTGCGATAATCAGAGTTCTTTCAAACTGCCCCATGTTCTTTGCGTTAATTCTGAAATATGCTTGCACAGGCATTTCGACGTGAACTCCCTTGGGGACATAGATGAAAGATCCGCCAGACCAAACAGCAGTGTTCAGTGCAGAAAATTTGTTATCGCTTGCAGGGATAACTGTTCCGAAGTATTTCTTTATGATATCAGGATATTCCTTGAGACCAGAATCCATGTCGAGGAACAAAACTCCCTGTTCCTCGAGATCTTCTCGAATTGAGTGGTAGACCGCTTCAGATTCATACTGTGCAGTTACACCTCCAAGCCACTTCTGCTCGGCTTCAGGTATACCTAGCCTGTCAAATGTGTTTTTGATATCATCAGGAACTTCGTCCCAGTCCCTTTCTGTACCNTCGGACGAGCGCAGGAAGTAGGTTACTGCATCAAAATCAATTTGATTCAGCATCTCACAATTACCCCATGACGGCATCGGCATTTCCATAAACCTGTGATACGCCTTGACCCTTGCTTCAGTCATCCATTCTGGTTCATTTTTCAGTTCAGAGATGTCCCGCACGACCTGTTCTGATAGACCCTTGTCGAACCTGATGGTAGCGTTTTCTGGGTCGTGGAATCCGTACTTGTAGTCACCAACCGCATCTCTTGCTGTTTCGTTAGCCATTCAATCACCTCAAGCTTCCAGCCAATCATACCCCTTGGCTTCTAGGTCCAGAGCAAGTTCTGCTCCTCCTGTTTTTACAATCTTTCCATCGATCATAACGTGAACATAGGTTGGCTTTACATGATCTAATAATCTCTGATAGTGAGTAATGAGCAGACAACCGGAAGTCGAACCAATGCTGTTGATGCCTTCAGCAACAACCCTTAGTGCATCTATGTCAAGACCTGAGTCTGTTTCATCTAACAGCGCCAAGTTAGGATTAAGCAATAGCATTTGGAGAATCTCTAACCGCTTCTTTTCGCCTCCACTAAAACCATCATTGACATATCTTGAGAGGAAGCTTTTGTCCATATCAAGTGCCTCCATGTGTGATTTCAACTCTTTTCTGAATTCTCTAGCACTAGGAGCCGATTCACCTCTTACTGCTGTGACTGACTTTCTTAGGAATGTTCCTACTTGCACGCCTGGGATTGAAGAGGGGTATTGGAAGGATAGAAACATTCCTGCTCTTGCTCTCTCGAAAACTTCCATCTCATCCAAATCTTTCCCGTTGTAAGTAATGTTGCCAGAGGTGACTTCGTAGGCAGGGTGTCCCATGATGACATTAGCCAAAGTAGATTTGCCAGCGCCGTTTCTACCCATTATTACGTGTACTTCGCCTAGATTAATTGAAAGAGATATACCTTTGATAATCTCGTTACCTTCGACACTGACGTGAAGGTCGTGGATTGCGAGTACCTCGTCTCCCATGTTTTGCCGCTATCGTTCCACCTTTATCAATGACTGTACGAAGTACAGAGAACGAAAAGCGAGGGTTCATGAAGAAATAGGAGAACGCAGAACCATGGATGACGATATTCTTGAGCAGTATAGAATAGAAGCTGCTGCTGCAATGGAAATCGAAGCCAAGAAAAGAATTGAGGAGACTGTTGATGCCGAAAAAGAGGAAGAGTATCGCAAAACTTCACTACTCGAAATCGATGATTTAGTTCCGTATCTTCTTGCAAGACTTGGGCAAGTACGAGCAGCTCTTGACGGGCATGGAGGCGGCATAGCAGTAGTTGAAAAAACCGATAAAAATGGTGTTTTGGATATTGTTTTAGATCTGACAGGTGCATGCTTGTCATGCGGTGCAGCACCGGGTACATTGGAAGGCGTGAAGAAGGATTTGGAAGCTGATCCAGAAGTAAATAAGATCAGTTTCTGCTCTAGCCTACTTGACACATTTGATGACTTGGGGCGGGAGTTTATTCTTAGTCATGGAAATGTTGACTTTGTTTGAGGTGTTATCATATGACAAAGTGGATGAATGAAAGTCGAAAAGACCCAGAACCATGTAGGAAACAGGATCTAGGAAAATTCGAGATAATAGCTAGAGATGGTCAAGCGAGATTAGGTAAAATCCACACAAATCATGGCATTGTCGAGACTCCCTGCTTGCTACCTGTAATCAACCCTAACATTCGCACTATTGAGCCCAGAGAAATGTGGGATAGATACGGAATTAAGGCACTGATAACTAATTCATATGTGATTTGGAAACACGATAAATTACGCACTAAGGCCTTGAAGGACGGAGTACATTCGTTAATCGACTATCCAGGGACAATCATGACAGATTCTGGAACATTCCAATCATATGTCTATGGGGATGTTGAAGTTGGTGTTGAAGAGATAATTAAATTTCAGAAAGATATTGGTGTAGATATTGCCACCATGCTCGATGTTTTTACAAGACCGGATATGACCTACAATCAAGTCAAAGAGGCTGTTGATGACACAATTAGCAGAAGCCAAATTTCAATAAATGTCGCTGAAGATATGATGATAAATGGTCCTATCCAAGGAGGCCTATTTCCAGATTTAAGAGCGCATAGTGCTGCTGAAATGAGTAATCTTGATTTCAATATCCACCCAATTGGCGGTATTGTCCCGATAATGGAGCAACAAAAATACAAAGCTCTAGCAAAAATAATGTTGGCTTGCAAGCCAAATCTATCTCCTGAAAGACCAGTACACATGTTTGGATGTGGGCATCCAATGCTTTTCCCAATGCTTATTGCTATGGGTGCTGACCTGTTTGATTCTGCAGCCTATGTGTTGTTTGCCAGAGATGGGAGATTACTAACTCCATGGGGTACAGAAAAAATTAGCGAGATTGAGGAATGGCCTGTTATCATGCCTGCTATCTCAAATTACAACCCCAAAGATATACTCAAAATGAATAAAGAAGAAAGGACGATAATCCTCTCAAAATATAATCTTGAAGTAACTCTTCAGGAGTTATCTAGATGCCGCCAAGCGGTAAGAAACGGGACGATTTGGAGACTTGCTGAGCAACGAAGTCACCAACATCCTGCGCTAAGGGAGGCTTTTTTGTGGCTGGTTACAAATCCAGCCGTATCATCAATGGATCCAATCATTTTGGACGATATATCTGCATCCAAAGAAATCGGCAATGAGCGAGGTATGTGGGAAGAAAATTGGGATTGGTTGGTCAACTCGCAAACCACTCCCAGAAATGGTGGAGAGGCTTGGGGAGGCCAAGATACAAACAATCGCCCTCATATTGAAATGGCTAGAAGACGACTAATCGCAAGGTGGAGGCCTAAAAATGACGGCGATGTGATCATATTTCACGGAAACAGCTCGCCATGGAGAGATAAGATTGGTAATCTGATTCACAGATTGAGTGGATTAAATTTTGAAATTTTCATACAGACTCCAATCGGCCTAATTCCGTACAGTCTTGAGGATCTCAACCCTTGGGCACATGTTGAGGGACCAGAGTGGCTTTGGAAGCGAAAACCAGACATCTCCTCGATACAAAGGGAGTTATCAAAACTAGGAATTGAGGATAGTAGGATATTCACATTTGACATTTCAGATACTGATGAATTACACTCCAGAGTGTTCGATAAGCTATCAATTGAGCCCTCAGAAAGCAATAAGCAGCAAACGCTTGAAAGACAAATCTCAGATAAATTGACTTTGCTCTACAATCTAGACCCACAGATAGCGGACAGAGTTTGTAAGAATGCTGAGTTTGTAATGAGCACCACCGGTAGAATTCGCAACATGATTGACTCAAACGGTACACATCTTTTCTCACCACGACTAGCAGAAGGCGGGATGTCACTAACTATTGACGGTGCAAAATTACTCCATAGTTTCAGAAAAAGAAAACCTCCAGTTGAATGCGACGCAGAATTTGGATTCTACCCAGGTGAGGGACCAGCTTGGATTGTAGTAGATGATGATGCTGAGCCATTTATTCGAAGTGGTCGCAATGTCATGCATGGATTTGTTCTAGCTTGCGACCCTTGGGTAAGGCCAAATGAAGATGTACTTGTGGTTAATTCAAAAGGGGAATTATTGGCATTCGGACGTTCCAAGTCAACGGCCAAAGAATTTGAGTGCTTCAAGAAGGGCATAGCTGTTAAAGTAAGAGAGGGATGCTCCAACTAGGGTCATATTCAAAGGCCCAATGTGCGGTGATTGTATCATGGAAAGGGAATTGATAATTGAATCAACTGCCCTGACCAAAGCGTATGGTACCCATGTTGCTCTTGATTCATTAGATGTTAAAATTGAGAAAGGTTCAACCGGATTACTTGGCCCAAACGGTGCTGGTAAATCGACATTTTTGAAAACAATTCTCGGACTTATACAACTCACGTCAGGTGAAGGGAAAGTTCTAGGTTTTGACATTCGGACTCAAGGTGACCAAATTAGACAACGTATAGGATACATGCCCGAGTATGATGCATTGAACCCCGGCATGGATGCTATCCACCAAGTTAGATACAGCGGAGAATTGATTGGAATGAATCCAAACATTGCTTTGCAAAGAGCGCACCAGGCGCTCGAATATGTTGGACTAGGGGAGCAAAGATATCGTCAAGTTTCGACTTTTTCAACGGGTATGAAGCAGGCTACAAAGTTAGCTTGCGCATTAATCCATGATCCTGCCATGATAATCGCAGACGAACCTAGTAATGGATTGGATGCGAAGGCTAGGGAATTCATGCTAAACACATTAGAAACCACAGTAAACGAAGGGCAAAGATCGGTTCTAATGGCTTCACACCTAATGGATGATGTAGAGAGGGTATGTGAAAATATAGTTCTATTACACAAAGGAAAACTAGCAGCTCAAGGCAAGATTGAGGACCTTAAAGCGATAGACAAAGAGGTCGAAATCCACGTATGGGGCTCTCCAGGGAAGATGGAAGAAACCCTGAAGGATAGGGGCATGAAAGTAAGACGAGAAGGCCGTGTTATGCGAGTAGGACACAACGGTGAAAACACTTACAATGATATTTTACAAGCAGCAGCAGACATCGGAACTCAGGTTAGAAGGATGCACGAGCATGAAGCTACCTTAGAGGATTTATTCCTAGTTATTATGGAGCGACTTGGACATGATGTAAAAAGCAGTGAAGACTTACTTGGTGGTGTATAATTGAGCGAAGATAATCCACAACCACCATTCGAGCCGGTTCCTGAAAAAGTGGATACATTCGGTGCTGAAGCCCCTGTAACCGGCCAAACAAAGATGCAGGCTGCTTGGTCTGGAAATAATGATGATGAAAGTACATCTGCTCAAGTTGCATCTGTTCAGCAAGGACAAATTTTTGAACAGATTTACCAACCTTGGGAGGGCACATTAAATCCAAGATGGATGAGAAATTGGTCTATTCTTAGGCATCATATCCTCGGTATCGTGAAAAAGGGACATAGACCATGGAATATTCCAACAAAACTGTTCATTTTCTTTGTTGTTATCGCATCTATGACTGATGCGGCTCTAGCTCTTTTGTTTGGAATGATTGGAGAGCCGACTTTGTACGACATTTGGGGCGTGAATAGGGACAATTTGTATGGCCATGTTATGGGATTTTTCCCTAGAAATATCTTGTATTATCCAATTGTTGCTGCCCTGTTGGTTGGTGGAATGATCTCAGAAGACAGAGCACACGGGACTAGTGCACTCTACTTTTCTAGACCAATAAACAGATTTGATTATGCCTCGATGAAATTCCTTAGTGTCGCCCTAATATTGGCGCTGATAATTAATGGAACGCTAGCAGTCTACTACGTAGTTGACATCCTTGTTATGGGTAAAGGATGGGCGTGGATAATCGATACATTTCCAATATTCTTAGCCACATTCATTTGTGGCCTCATATTGTCATTCACATATACATCAATAGGTCTCTCACTATCAAGCATATCTAAAGGCAGATTTTTCCCTGCAATCGGCCTTATTGCAATTCTGATGGGTACTAGAGCCATGGCGTCCATAATCGATACTTTATTCGAGAAATCTGTTCTGTATGTTATTTCGCCATATGACGCAGTAGCCCATGTATGTCAAGCACTAATTGGAACTGAAATGACATATAATCACCCATGGGTTTGGAGCCTAATATCAGTCATAGTGATTAACGGTTTAGCTCTGTATTTACTAGCAAATAGGGTTTCTTCATTGGAGGTGACTAGGGAATGATGCCAGACATAAGTCAGCATGGTAGTGGTGAATCACAGGAATGGAAACCTGTTGAAAATACACCTGTAGTACTATTTGATAGAGTTTCCAAATCATATGGTAAAATCAACGCAATGGGTGGTGTTTCATTAGCGATTTCAGGAGGAGTCACAGGAATATTGGGAATGAATGGCGCTGGGAAATCAACTCTGTTCAAACTAATGATGGGGAAGATTAGAGCCAGTTCCGGAGCGATACGACTCTTTGGAACAGACCCTTGGAAAAACCCTGCCCCTTATTCTAGAGTTGGCTTTGTTCCCGAACACGAAAAACTTCATGATTGGATGACAGCATTTGACTTCATTATTACATTCGCTAGATTACACGGAATGACAAGGGACGAAGCAACTAAAGAAGCAGAAAGGGTTCTCAAATTCGTCTCTCTTGAAGACGTAATGCACAAGAAAATTGGTCAATTCTCTAAAGGTATGAGGCAGCGGGTAAAAATTGCACACGCACTTGTAAATGATCCAGAACTAATCATTCTCGATGAACCTCTCCAGGGATGTGATCCACTTGCTCGTACAACAATAATGAACGTTATCAAAGAACTCGGTGCGATGGGTAGAACTGTACTTGTTTCAAGCCACATTCTCCATGAAATTGAAAGGATAACTGAACAGATTGTTATTCTACACAGGGGAAGAATTCTAGCATTAGGAAACTCACATTCGATTAGAGAAATGCTAGATCAACACCCACACAAGATTTTGCTAGACTGTGACAACCCAAGAGAATTAGCAAAGAGTATAATCAAAATTAACCAAGTCACAGGGATGTCATTTGCAAGCCAAAATCAGCTACTAATCGAAACAAAGCACTTGGGAGAAGTCCACAAGCAGTTACCTCAGACAATTATTGAAAGTGGGCAAAAAGTTACTGCAATAGATAATCCTGATGATGACCTTCAATCTATTCTAATGTACCTAACAGGGGGTATATTATGAGCAGCAGGATGGATAATGTATGGTCGAAGTTAGACAGAAAATCAACTGCAATAGCTGAATTCACCCTTAGGCAATACAGAACAAAAATCTCGACTTGGGTAGTCCTGATAGCATCAACATTTGCTCTGTTTTTGATGCTCTTATTCTATGTAGAAGCCATGACTGGAGAAATCGAGCAATATGACAACGATGGAGATTCGTTTGATTCAGATGGGGATGGTTACCCTGACGGTCAAGAACGTGTTGAAGGTACCGATCCTAATTCAGCAGAATCATTTCCAGTTGGCATAGAACCAGATCCTCCAGAAAAATGGATTAGTGAAGATGACCTAGATTGGGGGCTAATCTCGACTGGAGAAAATTATGTTGGAGAAGATGACGATGGAGATTGTCATAATTATCTTGATACGCAAAGCCAAAAAGACACAAACGGCAACGGAATTGAATGTGATATTATCGTCTTCCTAGATCCATTAACTGGACAACTAATAATCGATTCTGATACAAATGTTGACGAAGATCCAAATGAGGAAAAATATGTCAAAGAGGCAGGCCATAGAGCGTTTATTCTAGGTATTGGTAAATTCGGAATCGTATACTTGTTAGGTATATTCCTACCTTTGTTCTTAGCGACTGGGCTAATCCGTGAAGAGATGTCTGACGGAACTATTCACTACATGCTTGCAAAACCAATAGCAAGAGGCGAAGTACTTCTTTACAGAATGTTAGGATATCTAGGAATCACCTGGCCGTTCATAATTGTAATCTGTCTCGCAATGAGTATAATCACTGGTCTGATTGGTCCAAGTGAAGGTGTATTCCGCTGGTCAGATCTTGGAGTATGGATGTCTATTGCTTGGTCTGCTATGCTTGTATCCCTTGTTTACGGGACGATATTCTGTAGTTTCGGGATATTATGGAAAAATGGAGTGATTTTAGCAATTATATTCGCAGCGTGGGAATTAGGTATGGCATTCGTTGCCATACTTACGGGAGGCGACTCTTCGGTGCGCTACATGTCGGTGATAGGTTGGGGAATGATAGTTGTAGATGCAGGTGTAGCAATATCATGGCCAAACACTTGGCAACTGATCGAAGCCGGATTGTGGGGTGGAGGACATGGTTACGAAAATTGGCGAGGAGAAATCGCTTACCAATCTCTACCTGGCTCAGAGCCACTTGCTGCTTTCTTTGGAGCCCCTAATCTTGGCGTGAGTAACTGGTTATCGATGATAATCTCGAGTGGTGTTTTGATAATGCAGGCGATTATGGCTTGGTTTGTTGGACAAGTAATCTTCAAAGGAAAGGAAGTAGATTGATGGAAACCAGTAGCCAATTTACGGGGGATCTTTCCAGTTTATGGAAACTCCAGAATATACCTCCTATACACCACTTAACCTGGGATTGGTGGTGGTGGCTTGTGATGCTCGATGATGAAAATGGTAATCCTGCAGGTAAACAATTGATGGTGCTTTGGTCAACTAAAGATAATCCATTAGTTGAAGTTAATGGCCACCCATGGATGCCGGTTGGCAGACCAGGATTTGATGATGATGGAGGCATTGCTATGGATGGAATGGTCGCTGCGTGGTGGTATGATGGTGAGAAATTAATTGAGCCATTGGTTCTAGAGGAAAGTAGAATCATCGTCATTGCTGAAGACCATTCGTCCTGGCCCTACGAAAAGGGAGGTGTCGTTGCATCAAACACAGAAAGAGAATTTTCAATGGGCCTCAACCCAGAAGAAAACAAATTTTGGTTAAAACTTGAAACTGAATACGGTGATTTTGACCTTACTATGACTCCGTGGAATAATGCGATGTCAAGTATGAAAGTCGCACAAGCCGAATATGGACTTGGCATGGGTTATGGAATATCAAGGCTGCACGGAGCACTATGCACTGGCATCATTAATGGCGGAGAAGTAAATGGAACTGCGTATTTTCAGAAAGTTTGCGTTCAGGCACCTTCACCACCGTGGTTTTGGGGTGTACTTCACCTCGATGATGGATCTTACATTGACTGGTTTTTACCACATATTTCGCCAACCATCACAGCAAAAGACTCTCGACCGTGGAAAAGAAGAGATTTTACACACTATCCATTGTCTATGGGGGGTTTATTCCATGATGTTGATAGGCAGCGTAGCGAGAGATTTAGTCAAGTAAAAGTTGATAGAACCTGTAATGAAAACGGCCATCCAACATTTCATGTNCATATGTGGAATGGAGTAACAGAGATTAGAATTCAAGCAAAAGCGGTTGCTAGAGCTCATTGGACATTTGACCAACCAACTAGGGGTGGAATGAAATCTCATCTGACGTACAATGAATACCCACTTGATGTTGTAAAACTAGAGATTGAAGATGAACNAGGCGTTAGAACAAGGAAAGACTGGGGAGTTATTCGTGGAAATGCTGAGCACTCTTGGGGNCTACTTCACTAGAAAAAATCGCCGGAAGGTTCATCATCGTCTGTGTTCACATATATACTAGGAGCGGAGATTATGTCAGACGAGGCTACTACTGCTGGAGAGGATGAAAGTTCTAACTCTGTAAACGATGAAATGAACCCAGAGCAAGGTCAAAACTCACTTAGAGAAAAATTTCGTCTAACCGGTGATGAGACTATAATGAAAGATGTGAAACCTTCCATTTTTGCTTTCCTGCCAATGTATTTGATTGCCGGTCTTATACTCGGTGCTCACTTCCTATTTGCTATTGATTGGAATACAAATACAGAGGATAANTTNTTGGTTAAAACGATGGTTTTCCTAATCGAGTTGTCAGATTTTGGCCAGATTGGTTTCATGCTTGTTATGTTAACCATTACATGGTTTAACCGCATGTTAAACGGAACAACAAGTGGTAAATGGACTACCATATTCTTACTGACTGTTTCCCTGACACCACCTGTCTTACAACTTGATGATTTGATTCTTGTAACTATAATGAANAAAGAGAGCGGATTCATACCCTTTGACAATTTCAACTACACATTCTTTGGAATCTTTTGGGCAAGTCTGTTCACGGCCATCACAATATTCTACCAACGTAGTTTCCACTATGCTATTACAAATCACCGTGTAATCTTNACACAACACNTGATTATACCAGGCGATGGAAGAAGGATACTATTTGATAACATAAACGANATTAGAACACAAAGGACATTCCTTGGTGCTATATTTGGATATAATACAATCATTTGTGACACGGGTAGCCAACTTGGCATCGGTGAAGACTCAATGTCTGTTTCNGTTGGAGCTACTGGAGGAGGAACTGTTTCAGAATCTGGAAGCGTTGAAACTCAGGTGACTAAGAGCCTAATTCGTAGAATGTTTGCTTTCCTTACATACCAGCGCACCAGGAAAATCGATCTNCCTGATCCAAGATTCTCATTTTTCTGTATCACAAACTGGAAATCGATTGAACAACTGCTTAACGAAATGCATCAAAGGCATAGCCAATCTGGTATCCTAAATGATCTAAAAGAGCAAATTGCTGAATCGCAATAAACCACAAGGTTTCAAAAACCTGTTTGGTAAGCCCCCCTTATGAGCGACNTTATTCAACAGGCGGGNATGGCATTATCTAGTGGACAATTTACTGAAGCAATGAATTTGTTCGAAAAAGTTAGAGAAGCAGAACCAGATAACGCTGTAGGCCATTATGGCTGGGCAGANGCTGCATTCATGCGACTNTCCATGGANATGGAAGANGATGTACCGGCTGGTAAAATTATGCAGGTTTACAAGAAAGCCATGCAATTGGATGAAGAGAACCTAGAGTATGTTGCTTCATTTGCTAACTTCTGCCTCGACTGTGGTAGNATACCAATGGCAATCAAGGAATATCAACGCTTGGAAAAAATGGCTGAGCTAAATGATATCCCAGTAGAAGATACACTATTTGATGCTAGTAGACTAATCGTCGATGCAATCGAGCGTGTTGGTCAAGGAAGAGACAATCCAATGATTCAGCCATGGCTTAGGCAATCTCTTGTTTGGGCCGTTGGCGGATTAGGATTCAATGCTGAAGACGCAGTCGAAATGTTATCCTCTGATGAGTGAGGTGTANCTNATGGAGAAGGCGCGTATCGCCTTCAGATTCGGTCATTATGGCGACTGTTTTCATGGTAGTCAAGTACAACCCGACGTCCCTACAGTCCAAGGTACACTGATGCACATTTTCAAAAAGAAACTGAAATGGACTGAAGAAAGAATGCCCGTTGCGATGGCTAGTCGAACTGATGCAGGTGTACATGTTAGATTGAATGGAGCTTACATAGACATAGACAGGANAAGATGGAATGCGATGAACGAAACTGGGTTTTTGAAAGCTGTCGGCCACCAAATTCCNCAATCNATTTCTCTTTTTGACGCAAGAGAAGTAAGTAATGATTGGAGTCCTAGAAGAGCAGAGTATAGGACATACAGATATCGAATGGAATGCATGGAAGATTGGATAGAGCCCGACCTAGAGAAATTCCAAGATCTNTGTTCTATCTTCGAAGGAGAACATGACTGGGCGAATTATTGCCGCAGAGAACCAGGNAGAAGCACAANAAGGGTTATTGAAAGTTGCAAACCATGGATTAATTCTGGCAGAATTATTGGATTCGAAATTGTTGGAGAGGCTTTTGTTTGGAACCAAGTGCGTAGAATTGCTAATGCAATTCTGGGTGCTGTAACAGGATATCGAACTGTGGACANGCTAATCGAGGCCAGNGATAATCCGGGTACAGAAATTGACTTAGGTCTGGCTGATCCAGATTGGTTGATACTTTGGTCGGTAACTTGGGAAGGGATTCCGGATATTGAATCAGCAGAGCCGAAAATCCCTGTTCCAGAAAGAAATAGTCTCAGATGGCAAGACCTTTGCAGACAGCAACANAAAGAGATTATCATCAAACAGTTTGATTTCATTCAAGGACAATACTAACTTTGTCTCCATCTTCTAAATTACAGGATTCCCTGAGAAATATTCCCGCAATTACTTCGACAACATCCTCATGTCTGGTCAAATCNGGAATCAAAATAGCGCANTCATGTTTACCTTCNTTGCACTCGATTGTTCCCAAGAATGCAGTAGCACCACCAAATGAGACACCATCCCTGTCAAACCCTTTGATACGATGTGGCTCTACACCACTTTCTTCGCCCTCATCAAGCCCNGCAGTTACCCTCAATGTTCTGTAGTTTCTCAGTGATTCATCCTCTACAAATACATTCAACGTNCCCGGCCATGCACTTCGACCGNTTATCGTCTTAAACTGCTCTTGATAGTGATGTTGCGACATGAAAATGTGAGCTCTACCTAGACCGGAGGATACCAAACCTTCCACTCGCATATCTCATCGGAAATCCCACCTACTCAATACTGTTTGTCTAGGGTTGGGAGCAAAACAACATGTAGACCAACCTGCTAGCCTCATCCATGGCAGGAGATTTAACTTGGATGGAGGAGAGATATGCCCATCTAAAGAGCGAGTCATTATTATGGCAACCACCAACTCTGGAAAGTGCAAATACTCCTCGCTGTGTGATGGATGGTAAGCCTACCATCATGCTTTCGGCTAATAATTACCTAAACCTTACAACTCACCCAAAAGTCGTCGAAGCCTCGATAGAAGCGATAAGGAAATACGGTGCTGGAAGTGGTTCTGTAAGAGCAATTGCAGGAACTATGGACATACACCTTGAAGCAGAACAAAAGGTAGCCGAATTCAAAGGAGTTGAATCTGCTCTAATTTATTCTGCTGGCTACACAGTAAATGTAGGATTGATCCCTTCTCTTGTTCAAGGAAAGCAAGACATCATCATCTCAGATGAATTAAATCACGGCTCTATTATTGATGGTGTTAGATTGACTAAAGCAAAGAGAGCGGTTTTCCCTCACAATGATATGGGAGCACTCGAGCAAGTTTTGAAAGAAAACGACGATTCTGAAAGAAAACTCATCATTGTCGATGGAGTATTTTCAATGGATGGAGACATATGCCCATTAGATGAATTGACAGCCTTAGCCGAAGAACACAATGCAATGGTAATGGTTGACGATTGTCATGGTGAAGGAGTACTAGGTGATGGGGGTAGAGGAATTGTAGACCATTTCAAACTTCAAGGGCGAGTCGACTTTGAGGGCGGTTCATTTTCCAAAGCCCTAGGTGTTCAAGGCGGAATCCTTGCTGGAAAAGAAATTGTTCGAAAACATGCACTCAATCACTCTAGGTCATGGCTTTTATCTGGATCTCAACCACCTGGTGTCGCAGCAGCACAAAAAGCTGCGATTGAGGTTCTGATGGACGAACCAGAACATCATGCCAGGCTATGGGAGAATACCGAATACTTCCGAAGTGAAATGCAGTCACTAGGATTTGACACTGGAGTATCAACAACCCCAATTATTCCAGTTATGTGTGGAGAGTCATCAACTGCGAAAAACCTCTCTGAAGCCATGTTGAGGCAAGGTGTAATGGCTGGCGCAATTGTGTTTCCTATGGTTGCTCGAGATAAGGCTAGAGTCAGGACGCAAATGTCTGCTGGTCTAAGCCGAGATGATTTAGACGAAGTTCTAAGGATATTCGAAAGTGCAGGTAAAGAAGTTAATCTGATTTGATTCAGTCCTCCGAATCAAAACCTTCCACGACTTCCATGATTTCTGAGTCATCACCAAC
>NZLM01000008.1 GCA_002694245.1 Methanobacteriota archaeon | reverse complement strand
CCACCATCAGGCCCTCCTTCTGGTCCACCAAGTGGCCCACCCAGCGGTCCACCAAGCGGACCTCCATCAGGCCCTCCCAGCGGTCCTCCATCAGGTCCGCCATCAGGCCCACCAGGCGTTACCAGTGTACAAAGTTCAACCGAAGAACAAACAGATTCTGAGGAACCTGAAAAAGAGATTGAGGTCGAAGAAAGTGAGGAAGAAAATCATGTTGAAGAAGAACCTCAAGAAGACGCTTCTGAGGAAGAACCCAAGGACTCCTCTGATGAAGAACATCCTGATCCTGTAGAAGAAGCTCCAGAAGAAACAACTAATTCTGAAGGTAGCGCAACAGAAGAGATCGAGCCAGAAAACAAACCTGAAGAAAGAATACCAGTAAAACAAACGACATCTAACAGGGCTAAAGCTGCTGAACAGGAAGTAATTAAACTATCAAACGAGGTAAGCAGTCTAAGAAAATCATTAGCAGGCGCCGCTGATGTTATCGAAGAGCTTGAAACAGAACCCATGCCACCAGCAGTTCTTGCAGCAGACATTGTCGTTCCAGATCACTTGGTCGCAGACATAGCTAGATTGGCAAGACAGCTGGATAGGGAGCAGTTAGTCAGAGCTAACATGGGAACGATTTCTATGCTCCATCCAGGCATGCCTGGCGTGATGATCTCAACAAGAAAAGGCACAACACTCTCTAGATTGAATGAACGCGGACTTGTCGGGGGCAGATTAGGTCAAGGTGCGCCCGACGGAGCACCAACAGATTGGAGAATTCTTGAGGTTCTTTTAGCATCCACATCACTCGAAACCGGTGGCCCGGCTTCATGTATTCACATGCTGGGACCTTACACAACAGCAGTAAGTTGTGAAAAAGATCTGATTCTCTGCTCTCCAATTGATGAGATAGGGAAGAGTTTGTTAGGCAAAATCGTAATTGTTGATCCGGATCCTGACAATCAAGACAATTTCTTGAGACAAACAGCTGAGGCGCTGAAACAGGGCGGCAATAAGTGCGTAGTCATACGTGGACATGGTGCTTATTGTGTTGGAGGAGACTTAGACGATGCTTGGGCGAATGCAGCAATGTTGGAGCACAGCATGAAGATTGTACTTCTTGCTAGGCAAGCAAATTTGAAGGTCTAATCATTCTTCTTCGGAATCAGAAAATAATCCTTTTTTGGTTATTATTGAATCATCACCCATTGAAGTTAATATCAATGCTATTGATACAAGTGAGATAACTGCTATGACCGCTGCAACATTTTGTTTACTAAGTAGTTCAATTTCCTCTTTCGAGTCGATAATTACCTGTTCGTCCTCTTGTGAATCATGCAAGTCCTCTTCGATGTAAACCGATCCGTTGTACGTTTGGTTCAGTTCACCATTTACGAATTTTAGGAAAGTAAGGTTCCACAGTCCAGCTGAATTATGCTGGTTAAAGACATGGTCGTATCTGTTCTTACATTCATCGTCTACGAGGGTGCCATTTTCATCAAGTTCGCATTCGAACTGGAGTGTTGGGGACCTCATTGTTGCTCCATCTCTTTCTATCTCTACAATCAGAGTTGCATTATCGGTAGAATCTTTCATCCAAAACCATGCAGAGTCCCCTTCCTTTAGCGAACCGTTTGGGATGTTTGCAGGGTGCGCTCCGTCGTTGTTTACTATTACAGTATATACTGATAATTCATGTCCAACAACAGGCGATGCTAGCATGATTATGACCAGACTAGCAAACAGGAGGCGCATGTATTCTCCCATGCGTTTTGAGAATAAATACAAATCGGATAATGTCTCCGCAGAATCATGGACGGCAAAATCGCAGCCCTTGCTTTGTTTGTTACCCTGTTTCTTTCTTCGACAACAGTGCTTTTGCTGTCCGGTCAAGATGAAGCATCAGTACCTGATGTAGTAGAAACGCATTTCCATGCAGGAGACCCTCTTTTCCAAGGCGAAGGCCACGACCACATGAACGCTAGCCAGCATCGTGTTGGGACAGACAACATAGAACAATTAGCATTCAATCCTTTAACATCTCCAGGAAATGCAGAAGTCTCAGTTGCTAGATCTCCAGATGGGCGCGTCTACACTTATCAAGCGGGCTGGAACGATATGCACATAGTCGATGTGACTAACGCAACAGATCCTCAGGTCATGGGAGTCTATCACGATCCTAACACTCAGGTCTTAGACGTCAAATATTTGGAGTACAATGGCAATGAATATGTCATTTTACAGAACCAGTTAATCGATTCAGGCTATGCTGATCCAAATGTTGGTGAATGGAGCGATCCAATTCAAGTTTCTGTAACTCTAATCGATGTTACAGACAAAACAAATCCTACTTATGTTGATTCTTGGTATGACGCAGACCATCCAAGCGGCCCTCACAATCTGTATCCACACATGATAGATGGAGAGTGGTACATTTTCGTTGCAAACCCAGATTATGAGCAATGCGATTCAGCCATAGGAGAAGCTTGTGGCGGAGTAACCATTGCTCACTTGAACCTACAGGGAAGTGCAGCTCAAGTTGCCCCAGGAACTCCNGGTTCTGGCTTTGGTCATACAATCATAAAAGTCGGGGAGTATGAGGTAGCATGGGAAACCACTAGGGGTGGATGGATTTACATTCATGATATGACTGTTCAGAAGTGGCCAGGAGAGGATACTGAAGACCCTAGGTATGGCCGCACATTTGTTTACGGNTCCTATTGGGA
Source organism: Methanobacteriota archaeon (assembly GCA_002694245.1). Taxonomy (GTDB): domain Archaea; phylum Thermoplasmatota; class Poseidoniia; order Poseidoniales; family Poseidoniaceae; genus MGIIa-K1. Next base: position 13,663 of record NZLM01000008.1, on the reverse strand, counting down.
NGCAGGTCTAAGAATCGGNGACGTAACTGATGTTCCTCACCCTGTGAATTCACCAGAACTGTATTCATTGATGGCATCAACTTGTAAAGCNGGACAAGGTAATCCGGTAATGTGTAGGTGGAGGGCTCCTGAAGTCGGCTCATGGATGGATTTCTTGGATTTAGATGAAGANGGTCAGCCCGATAGCGGTACTACGGGCAATGAGAACGGTGGNCGTGTNTCATACATACACTACGCAGAACCATTCCCTGTACCTCTTGATGTCTCTCATTTGGGTCTTGGTGATGAGCCCAGACACTATGTTACAGCAGCGGTGGAATGCCTTGATTTATACCAAGGAACTGGAATCGTATACCTTCTTGACACAACAGAGTACTCGATGGAAAATGGTAANTTTAGATTTGAAATTACAATGACAAGGGATTGGGAAATACCATATGCAGAACAACACTGTTTCGGGGCCTCATGNGAATTAGACCCACAAGCAGACGAATGGTTATTGTTCAGTCCTCATAATTTAGATAGCGGATATTTTGAAACAACCGAAGAAACAGATCAGTCAAAGGGTGGAAACTGGGATGGAAGATTATACATTTCTCACTACCATGCTGGAGTTTGGATTGTGGACGTTGAGACATTGATATTGCCAGATTCAACAGATAGAATCGATATCCATTTTGAGGCTACTGTGGGCTATTATCTACCATCTGGGCATTTGGACGGTACACCCCTCGAGAGTCAATTCTATGACTTCGGTTGGGTGCCATTCCTCTGGGCTGTCGAATTCCATGAAGGTAGAATTTACGCTTCATGCATCTCTACAGGGCTGTATATCCTGCAATTGGATATTGATACGCCNTANATTGGGACTCCGGTTTAACCATTGGTAATGCTGAATCCTATTACTGAGGCAATAAAGATCAGTCCAATCATNGACANTCCAATAGAGATAAACGAGATAATTCTTGCATATTTTGCAGAATCATAATCAGGGTGNCCAGGNTAATTTACTGCTACACNCATTGCGTTATTTGCGATCATCAATGAGGGTATTGAGAGGCATATCCCTCCTGCGAAAAGTGATATTATTGAAAGGATCAGTGCTAGTTGAGCTTGAGTCTTTGGATATGGAACTCCAATAGTCATCGGGGATTGATTTCCAGCCATAGTATACTGCGGCTGAACGTGTATATACTGAGGTTGGGGGCCTGAGGATGGCATATTCGGAACCTGTTGCATAGAGAGAACCTCTAATTTTGTCTATATTAAGTTAAACTACCAAAAAAATCAGTGGGGAGTTTATTTATTAATGAGAGAGTTTTGGTCNANNCATGCAACTTAGCGATGATGGCAATTACATGTGGAATGGAACTGAATGGGTGCCGGTTGAGGCCGCTCCTGCACCAGNAGCCCCTGCAATGCCCGAACCAGCAGCCCCTGCAATGCCAACACCAGCCGCACCAATGGCCGCCGCAGCACCACAAACTCTTGTAGCGCCAGTGGTTATTTCANCTTCTGCGCCAGCAAAACCAGCAATCAGTCTAAGCTCAGCTCTTAGCGTATTCAAATACGGNTTCCTATCNCTTGTTGGTTGGTTTGTATCAATGGTTATACTGACTATAGTTTGGTGGTTGTCAATNGANATGGCATGGAACTCAGANGACGCAATAGTTGGAATGATTATACTCATTGTTGCTACACTTGTGACAATTATTGCCTTTGGTCAAATGGTCATTTATCCAGTTGGTAAAGCGCTGAAAGACGGACGTACCGATAATGTCAAATTTAGCTATGTGGACTCTTGGAAAACATCGTTTGCAGGATTCGTTGAATCGATTATTGTCACGGCTGGATTATCATTGATGATTGGTTTGGGAATCGGATTTGAAATGCTTTGGCTTAGTGGATTAGGCGGCTTAGGTTACTTCTTTTTCTTAATGGGATATGTCCCATACATGGTAAGAAAAGCTGCAGAAATAATGCGTTAATTATCAATTTGAACTTGCGTCCCTACATATATTGACGAAGTTTTCAAACATTTCTTTCCCATATTCAGAGTCGTTAACCTCTGGGTGAAACTGTAAGCCAAATCTTGTGGCCTCATTATTTTCCATTCCTTGCACTTTGCAGGAATCACTGGAAGCAGTGATGAAAAACCCATCAGGAACCACATGGACTTCATCATTATGACTTTCCCAAACAGTTTGACTGTCTGCTGTATTAGCAAATATTGCTCCTCCGCCATTTTCTAATCTGATCTGCATTGCTCCAAATTCTGGTTCAGGAGATTCTCTAGCATCTCCTCCATAGTGCCGGGCCATGAACTGATGACCAGCGCAAATGCCCAAAATAGGAATGTCTAGTCCTAGAAAAGCCGCACAGTTACCTAAATCTCCAGAAAGACCGATTCTTGCTGCACCGCCAGAAAGAATCAATCCATCGAGTTCCCTCAGTTCTGCAAGAGGGGTTGTATTGTCAATGATTTGAGTATCCACACCGAGATATCTCAACATTCTCCATTCTCTGTGAGTCCACTGACCGCCATTGTCAACGACATCAATGACCAGTTTACGCTCTGCCATGATAAGAACACAACGCGTACCACCCATGAACATTGCTTGGATTAAAGGACACCTTCAAAGAGGGGAGGCTGGTCGCAAGGGTGAGCGTGAACAACATGGCAGACCTCACTGTAGACTACAAGTGCGCTAACTGCGGTACAATTCAGAGCTTTACTCGTGATCGTGAAGGAAAGTGGCAACCTGCAATGACGTGCAAGGTTTGCGGTACAAGAATCTTCATCAAACTGCGAAGAACTGGTCACAAAATTCTAGACGCTGAGTGATTATATCATTACTCACCGAGGGGTTGAAAGACCCATTGCATAGTATCGATATTAATGGCATCGTGGCTTGAGTCGTATGCGCCCCGCCGATTCGATGAATTGGCCATGGATGTTACAATTCAAAAGAATCTTGAGAAAGTTGCACTACAAGCCAATCCTCCCCATATTATCCTCGCAGGGCCTCCAGGAGTTGGAAAGACCGCCGCATGGCGTTTATTGGCAAGACAAATGCTGGGTCCATCCTGGAAAAGCACTGCTCATGTACTTCAGGCGAGGGATTTAGCAAAAACCGCTGGGGCTATGAAAAAATTCGAAGAATTTCTTAGGCCNGAAGGCAANAGCTCCAAAGANACACTCGCAGGAAGGTCCTCTCTCGACTCATTTGATNCGAACNTGACNGTGGCAGACAAAACAGACATTCCTCCNGCAGGGGTTGAAAATAGGGAGTTAAACGNAAANAAATCACTCCAAGTTTCTCGNCTCATAATTATCGANGATGCAGACCATTTGGGACCAACTAGACAGCCTTACCTGCGAAGAATGATGGAATCAACATCTAGTACCTCTAGATTCATTTTCACCGCACGTTCTCCATCGAGAATCATTGATGCTCTTAGGTCAAGATCTAATCAAATTCGTATTCCTGGTACTTCAAATCAAATAATAATTTCAAGGCTTGAACAAATCATAGAGGCTGAATCGATTACTCCAGTAAGAGGGATTTTGGGTGATATCGCACACATTTCTAACGGGAANCTACGAAAGGCCGTATTCATTTTGGAGTTGTTAGCTAGAACAAATGGACTGANTGATCGAAAAAATCTACAAAACATGGTCACAGCAACAACTATTGCTGGAATTCAGCAAGTCTTAGAGGAAGCGCTTAGAGGACGAATTCATGATTGGAAATGGGAAAAACAAGGAGGAAGAAATAGGCGTATACTGAAAGGTGCATTGGGCGCTCTTGATCAATTGATGAACGAGCATGCTTTAGAGCCAGAAGACGTNATACAGCACCTTCACAGATTATTGACAACTGGTAGACTACTTCTTGATGAATCAGTTCTTTGTGAGTTATTGGAAGCCTTAGCACTATGTGAAGTCAAAATTCAAACCTCNTCTCACGGAAGAATACAGCTAGAAGAATTCNTACACCGAGTGAAAGAAATCGCAATTTCAAATAGTGTTTAGAAAAGCGGACACGGCAGGATTCGAACCCGCGATCTGCGGCTTAGGAGGCCGCCGCCTTATCCAGCTGGGCCACGTGTCCGTGCTACCCGGCGAGTCCCCCTTTGAACAATCTATCGTTAGGCCAAATTTCCAAAAGTGGNATATGTTGGCGTTGTTTAGGGGAGACGAATGAGTCCAGGCCCTGCGAAACAAGCTCTCCCTGGTATGGAGGCAGGTTTACCCAATCCTTACAGCAAGGATTTTGATAGAGCAGAAGACTCAATTTCGAGTACGTATCAGGACTATCAGTCTGCGGAACAGCATAGAGTGAAGTATGGGAAATTAGCATCCAACAATTTAGTTCTCCTCACAAGAAGAGCGGCTGGTTTGCTAATGGCATTGACAGCATTGGCCGGCGTTGTTGCACCCAATCATCCACTTACAAAGCCAACACTAATGATTCTNNTNTGGATACCAATGCTTGCAATTTCAATAGGTCCTGCTTTCATAGCAGCAGAAAGAGGAATGACAGCATTGGTNCTACGCTCATCCCTTTGGAAGCAGGAGGCCATAGTTGAAGGTTCGAAAAGAGATATGATGGCTGAGCCCGGGATGGACAGAATCAAAGCGGGATTAAATGATGTANGGCTAAACAACGCCACAGCTACAATATTAGCATCNGTTTCCCTCTTCCTGTTAATATTAGCAGCAGGATTAGAAACAAACGGACTTGCTTACAATCTTGTACTTCTAATCACCTTAACAACAAGTCTGGCCCTGTCCTTCCATGCGATTTTTACTGCTGATGAAATTAAAAAATTAGGTGACGATTTGCCCTACCTTGTATTACATTCTCCAACTCATCATCCCATGAAATTGGATACAATTCTTGGCGATCTGGTATTTGCTCATCTTGATCCAGACCATTCATTGCTGTGGAATATTTGGGAAGAGAAACTCTCAGAATCAATANTAAGTGGTGTAGACAAAAAACAGGCGAGAGAAAGAATTCTGTATCTNCTACACTTGAATCGNCGAGGCAATTTGAATGATGAAGAAACTATGAGCGAATTGAAAGAATTCATCAAACCTATGTCGATCGATTCAATTTTGCTTGATGATAATGCTCCGTTTAACTGGGTAAAACTTCAGAGGCTAATCGCGCATGCTAGAGCATGGCANATCGAAGTTTTTGANCTACTCGATAGACTTCAAAATGACCTGTTAGCAGGNGCAGCAGCTATAACAAAGAATCCTTGGAGAATGGATNTAGCACTAGCAGAGAAGTGTGACAATAGAACAGGCCACCTATTCATCGCGTTGAATAATCAAACNAAGAAAGACAGGCACTTGCGAGTAGAGGTTATCGTGCCNGGGGGCATGCCAGAAAAGCAAGTTCATCGCTTCGAATTATCTGCCTGTCCAGGNCCCGAGGGNGCTGTTAAGATAACAGACCCACTTCTAGAGGATGCATTGGATTGGATGCCAAAATACTTGGAAAAGGGAATTATATTGTGGATNGGAGTTGCTTGGGAAGAGCATGTTAGGGGCCNAAGAAATATTCAGGTNATNCTNAGAGATGATGATAATACAGTTCTCGATTCGAGGATAATAAAAACGGATGTAATTAGTGGCGAGAGCAACCTCACAAAACAACGCCTAAAAAGGATGCTCAAGGCTAGGTTAATAGGCGAATCTCCCCTTCCATTAGTGGCTAGTAATCAAAGCATCAGCAATACCAATTGATTGTATTTTTAGCGCGTTGCTTATGACATGCCCACCCTTGGCTCTGAACACCGGAGGTGGAGTACTTGGAGGCATGGGACATCATCGTAATCGGAGACGGACCAGCAGCATTGCGAGCATCCGCAGTTGCAGCAAAAGAAAAGGCATCAACTCTTATGATGTCTTCACAAAGTCTTGGGATCGGCGATACAACTGCGCTAGATGGTATTGCGGCTCCGTTGAAAGAAAGTACAACCAAGTCTCACAGGGATGATACTATCCGGGCAGGGGGTTTTCTTTGCGACCAGGACATAGTATCCCAACGCATTACTGAGGCATCAAGGCAGGTTGACTTACTGGAAAGATGGGGAGTTATTTTCCGAAGAGATGCGGATGGGATCCCTCTAGTACAGAGGTCGGCAGGCCACGAGCTTCCAAGACTTGCTGGCGCAGGGGATGCGATGGTTCGTGAAACGCAACAGGTTTTGGAAGAACAGTGTATGAAACACGGGGTCGTTAGGAGAGGAGATCAAATCCCCCTACACATTGTACACACAAATCAACAGGTTCACGGATTGATTGCCCTCGATTTAACTACAGGCATCGTAAACGCTCTTCAGGCAAAGAGCATTATCATCGCAGACGGTGGTTATGATGGTATTTGGAATGGTAGAACCATAGGATTGGGATTAGACTTAGCGCTAAGAACAGGAATGCCAGTAAGGAATCTAGAATTCACATCATCTTCGCCATTAACTGTATCTGGCACTAACGTAGTTTTACCAATCGGTATGCTGGCAGATGGCGCAACACTGCACCACCCTAATGGAAATCCTTTGGATGTTGAAGAGTTCGCAGACGTAAACAAACTAGCCTCCGCTGTTGGTGAAAATGGAATTGTCCTAGATGCAAGATCTATGGGGGACTCATCTGTTTGGTGGTCTCAAACCTCAGAAATAATTTCAACACGTCTAGGAATAAACACTGCAAAACAAACAATACCAATCAGTTCACAAGTCTCTACAACTCTTGGTGGCATTACTACCGATGAGCACGGTAGAGCAATTTCCGGCAAATGGTCTAGATGGTTTACAGGACTATACGCTGCCGGTGATGCAGCCTGCTCGGGAATTCATGGTGCCGGTATGGTCGCAGGAAATCGACTTCTTGATGCAATGGCAAGCTCTGCAGCAGCAGGCATGCATGCTGCTAAGTTTGCAGCAGGAGTAAATTTCAGCGGAAGGACAGCGCTAGAAACCTATCTTGGAGTCGCAGAAGCCGACTTAGATTTCGATATGGCTGGAGCAGAAGAAGGCCCAGTACAGAGAGCAGGGCCTTTGTTTGCAAAACTAACACAGATAATGAACACTCACTTGGGCAAGGAACGAGATGGTACAGGAATAGACACTGCGATTGAACAACTAACAGAATTGCAATCCGCCGCAGATAAATTACACATTGATGACAACTCTAGATTGTTCAATTCAAACCTTGTCGAAGCGCTTCGCTTGAAGGCTGGTATTAGACTTGCAATTGCTACAGCTCAGAGCGCAAAGTCGAGGACAGAAAGCCGAGGAACTCATCAAAGATCAGATTTCGAAGAAACAGATATTGAACAGATGCATCATACTCTTGTCAACAAAGAAGGGGAAATTTCGTCACTTGCTTTGAGAAAGGGAAGGTCAGGAACCTGGATTCTGCCGCCAGAGGTATGAACGACCCTCAAAACTTTGAGCCATCTTAAGAGTAGATTATGTATGTCCGACCAGACATTGTTTGAGAAAATTCTGTGCGGAGATATACCTGGTAACTTTATTGCTAGGGGAGAAAATTGGGCATCCTTTCTCGATGTATTTCCAAGGTCCCAGGGCCATACTCTTGTCGTACCGAAAAGAGCAGCCAAAAGAATCACTGAATTGGAAAAGGAAGAACTTACAGAACTTATGGAAGGCGTAAAAATTACTCAAGGTAAACTGTCAAAATATTTTGGAACTCAAGATTTTACAGTAATGGTACATGATGGACCGCTTGCGGGTCAAGAAATACCCCATGTCCACTTCCACATAATTCCAAGAATAAGTGGTGACAAAGGACTTGCCCTTCCAGCAATTTTCCCGGATGCAAGACCTCCAAATCCTCCGGATTTCGCACATCTGTCTGAATTGTGTAACAACATAAGGGAGGCTTCAGAATGAAAAAGGGAGCCGATGGTGCTCGTGACCATCATGGCGATCTGTTGCCAGAATTATCAGCATCTGCAACGCGTATGGATTATCAGCGATTGGTTAATTCTCCTCTGCCTGAGTTTGACAAGGATTATCCAGGCTCTCCATTTTGGATGGAGTTCGGATACTTCTTGCTTAGGCGGACATTCAATTCGATGTTTAGGACCTGCGAGGTTTCTGGAGTTGAAAATATACCTCTTGACAGAGGAAGTATGTGTTCAGCATGGCATACAAATGGGTTGATCGATCCAATTTCGATTTTCTTAACCCATCCAAAGAAATTCGTTGTAGGAGGGAGACATGACCTAGTAACAAGACCTATTCTTGGCTTCTGGGCTAGAAAATTTGCAGTCCAACCAGTAGTTCGTAAAGCCGAACTCCTTAGAGGGGGATGCACTGAGGAGGAAGCGGTTTATCTCAACGGAAGATCACTGCTCAACCTAGCAACAGGTGTTGCACATGGATTTGGTTGCGCTTTATTTCCGGAGGGAACCAGCCATTCTGAAAGTCATTTAATTAGGGTAAAAACCGGACCATTCAGAACAGTTCTTGCAGCCGCAGCCCACGCCAAAGGTAAAGCCAACAACATACCAGTAATCATTCCATTAGGCCTCCACTTTAGAACGAGGCATTTTTTCCGGACAGATTGTTGGATTGAATACGGTAAGCCAGTGGATTTAGCAGACAGAGAATTCCCTGATGACCTAGTAAATTCGATTAGTTCCGGAGATTGGATGGAGCCGCCTGCAGACCTTGTGACAGAGCTAAGGGATGAAGTGGAAAAGCAGTTAGCTCCCCTTACTCCAAACAGAGAAACCTGGAGTGAAGTGCACCGAGATGGGGTTATTGCACACATGAAAGAGAGGATTGCTAACAAATCAACATTGACTTGGCGAGAGGAAGTACTGGCAGTNAGGAAAATGAAAGATGANCCAGAATCAGANGATGTGCAACGTCTTGCGACCAAAATAGGAGACAGTCTNAATCACGCNGTTTTAGATGCTAGAGATATTAATTCAAANGGAGACGGACTGNGAGGGATATCACCTGCTGGATTNGTATCAAACNTATTCAAACTAATTCCGATGCTTNTACTGCTACCTTCGATAATAATTGGTCTTGGGCCACAAATTACGCTTGGTCGCCTTTTGGGAGATAGGACTGATGAGGGGCTTGATGCTAGAACGTCATACTTTTTCTTGTTNGGAATGTTTGGCTCNTTGGGCTGGTGGCCAATAATGGCTACAGTGTGGAGCATAGTGATCTTTGCTTTTAGCTCTGAAATAGAATCTGAATTTGGTATTTCAGCATTTNAATTATTTGGAAGTAGCATATTATCAGCAGTNTTCTCATCCATTGNTCTGTGGTTATCGCTTNTNGCAATATTTTGGATTGGCGCNATATCATTTGCAAATGGTTGGGATGCAGTATCAGATNCAATGCGTCTAATTAGAAGGATCAAATGCTCTTCTTCGATTAATCCAGATTTGCGTAATTTACGCGACATGTTAGACTGAGAGATTCAAGAGAGTGGACTGTTTGGCTTACAATATGACGCCCTCAGATGCGGAGAAGCATGTCAGGAAATGGCTCGCNAGNGAAAGGATTGAGGCAAAAGAGCAACAAGATCCNAGGGCACAAATGCATTTGTTGGTAAAATATCCACAAGGGAAAAATGGACANATGTTTGCAATAGTCATTCCNAAGGGCNGGGACCTTGTAGCGATATCTTCAATGACAAGAGTCGACGAAGGCCAGCAAGAATCAATGCGTCAATTAATGAAGAATGATAGTGATGAGTGGAAAACATGGATGCATGAGTGTAGAATGCTTCTTATCGCATCNGGTGTAGACTGGGGTATTCATCTTGGACACTCAGGCAAGGAGAGAAAAGGACCATTACAAGCATTCAATGTTAGCGAGCCAGTTTGGTTTGATGGACTTACAAAGAATGAGATGATGCAAAATCTAAGNAGACTTTGGTTGGCAAANCTTGGAATTATTCACGAGATCAAGTTTACATTCGGAAAGGGCTCTGGTAAACCAGGACCAGTCGATGATTGGAAGGATAAGACCAGNTCACAGCAAAGAGTTGGACGGCCATCGACACCTCAGCCTAAGGAAGTCCANATCGATGAATCCATGTCATTTGGCGAAGGATTTGACCCTTCAGATTGGATTTAATTCTGCTAAATTCCGTTGCGAGTATTTCTGACGCAAAGGGAGCGCGGTTAAGTACCAGTAGTGCAACCAAAAAAGCGTCGTTAGGAGTGTTTATCATGGGACAGAAAACAAAGTCGGTAAGTTTAGCAGCAATAATGGTGCTTTCAATGCTATCAACAATGCTGGTTGCAGCACCAGCAGCAGCAACTCAAGTTGTAATCACAGAAGCAATACAAGTCGTTGATGGCGGGGGCTCTTCNGATAGAATGGCTGCCGTTTCTGCTGACTCGGAAGGAAACGTCCACGTCGTTTGGAGCCGTTCTAACCAACACCTGTACTATTCAATGGTCTCACCTCGCGGAGACACTCTAATCGATGCAACGCAAGTCACAAATGCGGGACTACACAAGATCTACCACCCAGATATGGTGATTGATGAGAATGACATCGTGCACGTAACCTGGGCAGACCACTCTGGACANCACAAAATCATGTACACAGCCTTGCATCCATTTAACACAGCAATGGATGGTACNGTATCCGATGATGGCTCACTAACTGCGATTGATGACTACATCGTAGCTCAACACATCAACAACCGAGACTGGCCTGCAATCGATGTAGATAGCAAAGGCAACATCCACATAGTNTGGCAAGATAATTANGATGAGAACGACATGTTCTTCCANCAACCACAGATTTACTACAAGATGTTNCAGCCAGACTACAGCGTACAAAACGCAATCGTTCTATTCGATGATACANTATTGACTCCAATTATCGGCCACAAGGGCCACCCAGACATTGTGGTCGATGCTAACGACTACGTTCAAATTGCTTGGGACGATACCCGAGGAGGAAAGGTAGAGTTGGTATTCGTTGTTGACACATCCGGTTCTATGTACTCTGAGTGGGCTGATGTATGCACTGTAATCTACGGTGGAAACTTCGCATCTGGAGGCAATTTCAAGGGAATTAAGCCAATGCTACAAGAAGGTAACATGACTGTCTATGAAACAATCTACGGTCTTGGTAACACACTTCCAGGCGCAGCACAATCAGGAAACTGTGCAACACATTACAAGAACGGACAAGGTCCTAGGAATACTGCTCTTGGATTAACAGCAAATGATGACTCAGGAGGTCTGAGAGTGCTGCCAGGAACTGTATACAACGGTGCAACATACTCAGGNTACTCCGGAGAAGACTGGGGACCAGGTTCAAACTGGGCTTGCTTGTCTTGGAAGGATACAATTGGAAATGTACCAGGAAANCCGCCAACGTCTTCTGANCACAAGTGGAATCCNAATGCAACAAAGATAGTTCTGCCAGTGTCAGATGAAGGTCCGAAGGACGGAGACCCATCACAGCAAGCAGACGACACACAATCAATCAATGAGGCACACGATAACTGTTTGAACGCTGGCGTAATTCCAGTCGGATTGTATGGGCAGTCCTATGGTGGAGCAGGAAACATTGAATCTCACATGAAGGATCTAGCTCAGTGTCCTAACGGCGTAGTTTCAACTGCAACAAGAAATTGTCCAGGAAGTTCAGTAAGGTCCACAGACGCAGGAGGTCAAACTTACGAGTTCCCATCCGGAACCGGCGGCGCTAGCCAAATGCAACTACTTGTAGAAGCAATGGTTTACATTTCCACAAACAACTCTCGTGAGATTTTCATGACAGTATTAGACCCATATGGTAAGATGGATAACGACCCGCAATGGGTTCCAGGTAACCCTGGACATACAACACTTCCAAATGGTTACCAAGAGGATATTGGAAGAGGCAGTGAAGGACATTTAGTTGTTGTAAACGATACAAGAGTAACCCTCGACGATGCGTTTTCATTCCACCCCTCTATTGCTGTTGATATGCAAGGAAATACCCACATTGCTTGGATGGATGGAAGAGATTATGGTTTCGAAAAGAACGTACCATACGAGATTTACTACACCAAGTTGAGGCTGCAAGGGGCTGGAGATTGGAATGGTGTTCCTGATGGACTATCCACATACGCCATAAAGAAGATCGAAGATACCCCGATTTCTGAAGTAGAGGGTTGGCAACAAATGCCTCAAGGCAGTAGCCAGACATCTGCATACCCAGCGATCCTAACAGATCCACAAAACAATGTCCATATCGCATGGCTCGACTTTGGTAACGCTAGCGCTAGCGAAGAGATTCGATATGCAAGGCTGAACGCTACCCAGAATACAGGTCCAGGAGAGACAGCTCTAGATGCTTGGAACTCCACGGCTGTAACATCTTGGTCCTCTTTCAAACTTGGGCCAAATCAATTGTCTAAACCAAGTCTGGGACAACCACCAGCGTTTGCAAATGACTTGGGAAGTGGAGCACATATCGCTTGGTCTGATACCAACAAGTGCTCAGAAGAAAACAACGGTGGCCCGTGGACAATTTGTTATTCTCATGTTCTTACCGGACAAGTCGACGTTGAGTTCGATGCTGGCGAAACGTATTACCACGTAATAGAACCCGGAGAGCAAACCATTTACAATTTGACGATTAACAATACTACCCCAGGTCCAAAGGATTTAGTCGCAGATACCTACAACCTAAATCTAACTGGTATGCCTGAGAATTGGACTGCAAATCTTTACTTCTCAAACAACCATACTGCAATCTTCCCAGATACTCCAATCTTCCTTGAGGGTGGAGAAATGGCAAGAATGTACCTAAGAGTAAGGGCGCCTTCAATCTATCAGGCAGCTGAAGATCAACTAGCGGAAATCACAGTCTCTGCAATTTCAATGAAGGACCCAGCCATAAGGTCAGAAAGATTGACACTAACTCTAATGGATGTAGTTCACGGAATTGATCTCGACACGAGCCATCGTATGGCAGATGTCGAACAAGGTCAAACTGCTATTTTCTCGATTACCATAACCAATACAGGAAACGTCTATGACACGTTTGCATTCTATGATCCAAATTCGTTAGAAGGTCAACAAGAGTGGTTACTTCCATTTGGATGGCAGGTTGCGTTCCCGATGCAGGTTGCTCTAGATCCTGGACAATCTGTGACCAAGAACTTGGAGATTTCAGTACCGACAAGTCAAGATCCTGGCACCTTCGTCGTATATGTCAAGGGATGGTCCGAAGGCGAACCGACGAAATCGGTAGAAAAAGGCACATTCGATGTACTAGAATTGTGGATAAACGTCTCGATTCGCTCGATTGGAAACATTGTGTTCGAGATATATGATACTAGTGAGATGATTCTACCATCTCCGGGTACTGGAGCACCGTCTTGTGCTACATACGACCTGAATGTAATCAAGAATTACGAAGCAGGATATCTAGTCTTCACGACCCCTGGCGCTCCTGAGGCAAAGCCAGACGAAGTAGATATGAACACATGGAGGCAAGACCATTGGACTGTTGAGTTAGACTTCTCTAATGCACCAGGGCCAAGAGACCCTGGCGATCCTAATAGTCCAAGGTTATGGCCTGTAGGAACGACATACACAGTGGGAGTATCTGTGTGTGCGCCTGTGAATGCTAATGC
>NZLM01000007.1 GCA_002694245.1 Methanobacteriota archaeon | reverse complement strand
ATGACCGTTGATGCATACGGCCCAGTTGCTGACAACGCAGGTGGTATTGCTGAAATGGGAGAACTTGGTTCTGAAGTACGTGAAATTACAGATGCTCTAGATTCAATCGGTAACACGACAGCAGCAGTCGGTAAGGGATTCGCAATCGGTTCCGCAGCTCTAACTTCTCTTGCACTATTCGCAGCATACAAAACAGCGGTAACTTACGATGGTTTCACTCTTGACCTAGGAGAGCCGTCAGTTGTTATGGGACTACTAATCGGTGGTGCTCTACCATTCGTAGTCGCAGCAATGACAATGACCAGCGTTGGAAAAGCAGCTGGTGAAATGGTTGTTGAAATCCGCAGACAGTTCAGAGAGATTGACGGTCTTCTAGAAGGAAAGGAAGGAGTCAAGCCAGACTCTGCAACATGTGTTGACATTTCNACCAAGGCTGCTTTGAAAGAAATGGTCTTGCCTGGTGTTGTTGCAGTATTTGCNCCAGTTCTTGTTGGATATGCNCTTGGTGCATCCGCACTTGGTGGAATGCTTGCTGGTGCTCTNGTNACNGGTGTTCTNCTTGCACTNTTCATGGCNAACGCNGGTGGNGCATGGGANAATGCAAAGAAGGCTATCGAGCAAGGTCACATTGANGGNGCAAAGAAGGGCGACGANGCTCACGATGCTGCTGTTATCGGTGACACAATCGGTGACCCATTCAAGGACACAAGCGGCCCAGCTCTCAACATTCTGATTAAACTAATGAGTATTGTAGCAGTGGTTATTGCGAGCAGTCTGGATAAGGGCTTCTTGTTCTGAGCAGGAAATCCATTACANTGAATAACAAGCCNGCNTTAGGGTAANTCATGCGAGTAGCCCTGCTGTCNTTGCTGATGGTATCTGTGTCGCTAACTGGGTGCCTTGGCATTGGAGAGGGATCTGGCTCAGAAGAATTCGTCGTTGACGAGGTAGAAAAACCAGGTTGGCAAGTTGGTGACTGGTGGCTTTACACATTCGAAACCGCTCAGTTTGGCGAAGATACCGCAAGATTAGTAGTAACCGANATNAATCANGAAGAAGAACTNTACATGCTNGGNATATCCTCTGAAAGAGAGGCTCAAAGGCATGCTGTAATCAATCACAANCCGTTCTTAGGTCGAGTTACAATTGGTGCNCTATCTGTATACGAGAATGGAGACCAGCAACCGGTNTTTAANTTCCCTTGGAACAACGGTGANACCTGGGAATTTACTCTACTTGGTGAATATTGGAGNGCAGAGACTACAGGATCNACAAACGGTATGGCGGTTGTTAAAGCGAACAGTGATTCTGGCCATACATTAGAATACCACTTTGATGGAAGNCATGGTTTCNTGGACTTCTTTGAATGGAAGAACCAAGAAGGAGAACTTCAGTTTAGGATGACTCTAACCGGTAGTGGAGATAGNTACAGNGGTGAAGTNTGGTTCATTAGAGCTACTGATCTCAAAGACAGATTGTTTGAAGGGCCTATCGATGGTGAGGCAACNGATACCTTCGTAGATAATGGACATCCCTCTGGAATTGATTTNGACTATTATGTGTTCTATATCGANGCAGCCTTAATTCAAGGTGGTAGTGGGACATTAAACGTAAAAGACCACACCAGCAACAGCATCCTNACTAGGACATANACGGCAGGAACTCAGTCGCAGGAACTCGCTACTATTCCAAGCCAAAGCGACGAATATACACTTGAAGTCACATTAACAGGTGGTCAAAGTTCAATTCACTTCATGATTGCAGGCGGAATAGAAAACTATTGGCAACTTTGAGGGATTTTTTTGCCGACTCTTGTAATGATGCACGGCATGACTGGAACTTCGGACATGATGCGTCCCTTTGCAGAGAAAATTTTGCCTAAGGGATGGAACCTACTTGTTCCNCAAGCTCAGTTTGAGCATCCATTGCGAGGATTCACTTGGTGGAGGTACGAGAATGAGGACCAGCCAGGAAGAAGGATTCTTACAGCNAAAGAACTTTCAGATGTTGACAATTCTTTGCTTANATTATCNAATATTCTTCCGAATGAAAAGTTGGTACTAGGCGGATTTAGCCAAGGAGGAGCAATGGCTCAGGAATTACTTCAATTCGATTCAGAGGTCATTGGAGTAATTACCATAGGTACTAGAGTGGTTAGNCCAATAGAATTGCGACAAAGGCTAAGAGAGATTCCTCGCGCTAAATTATACTGGATGCATGGAGAAAGAGATCATCGNGTTTCGNTAGAATCTGGTCTGGAAATTGCAACGATTTTCGAAGATTCAGGATGGGATGTTNAAAGAGTTCAACACCCAAAAGGCCACATGATTCCAATTGAATTTCATTTATCTTTGAAGTCGTGGCTTGANAATTTNGTATGAAAAANANCAATTNAAAATTTGATTTTNCAATTGANNNTTNNNGCACATCATNCTTATTCATACTTCATATACGAGATTTGTCAGGGCTATTCATGCCAACCGCAAAGGCGCCAGTTCGAATAGACCTAGCAGGTGGTTGGTCAGATGCTCCTCCATTTTGTGAGTTGGTTGGTGGAGATGTTGTAAACATTGCAATTAATCACTACGCTCATGCAGAACTAGAGATTGANGGTANTGGCAAAATGTCTGTTTCCTATTCTTGTGACGTTCCTGTTGGAAGTGGCTTAGGCACTACTGGTGCAATCAATGTTGCACTCATGGCAGTCATCAAGGGAAAGGATGGTTGCGAGGAATTAGCATACCAATTTGAAAAGCTACTTGGAAATCACGGCGGGCGTCAAGACCAGTGGGCTGCAAGGTATGGTGGAATCCAACATCTCAAGTTCATTGGGAAAGATGTTGAAAGGGTCCACTTGGTACCGCCACCTTCTTTCAACAGATGGATTGAGAAACATCTCATCCTAGCCGATACAGGAATTCGCCACACCTCCGGAGATCTTCATAGCGGAGTTTGGGCAAGATACGATGAAGTCTTGCCACACCTAATGGATATTAGACAAAGCGGCAGAGATATGGCTGCGGCTGTACAACGAGATGACCGGTTTGCTGTGTGTGAAGCCATGAAATCCTACACCGAAGCGGTTGGATGTCTGAATCCAGAGTTAAACGAGCCATACCAAATTCTCAACGGGATGGAAGGAGTATTAGCCTGGAAGGGTATGGGGGCAGCGGCTGGCGGTTTTGTTGGCATAATCTCAAAAAATCCTGAAAAAACAAAGCAGGAAATTCCGTGGAAAGTTCTGGATTGGGAAGTTGACCAATCTGGATTAATGCTCGATTGAGATCTAATCCACACATTGAAGAATATACTGCATGTGAGAAAAACATGGGCAGAGTACTCTCGGACGCAAGTTCTTCAAGCGCAGACTTTCTGTTTTATTCTGGAAATTATTGCCCCTATTGTACTGCGTTGAAACGTTTGCTGGATTCTAAAGGACTTACTTACGATGAAATAAACTTCAACGAAGTTGATGACCAAGTTCGGTATGATGTAGTACAAGAAACAGGTCATAGAACCGTTCCAGTTGTTATTGACAACAGAGAGGATAACCCAATTTTTATCGGTGGATTTACTGAGACAGAAAGGTATCTCAAATNANCGTACNGAGTGCTCGTGCCGGGATTTGAACCCGGGTCGCCGGAATGAAAACCCGAAATGATGGACCACTACACCACACAAGCAGGCATTNTCCGCCCAGCATTGCCTATTGATGAATGTTGGGGTCGGCAGAAAGTCCATTCCACCAACGCAGAGCATACCAACCAAGCACAACAGAGAGAATTAATNCCGCTCCTATGATGATTTCTCTATCTAACAACCACCATATNGCATCGACTGCCTTAGACCCATATACTCCAACAAGAATTGCCTCTAGTCCAAATCTCAGACCTCTNCCGAATAGGCCCGCAAGCAAGAACGGTTTGAGATTCATTTCGCCCATGCCTGCTGCCCATCCAAACACTTTGTACGGAATAGGCGAAAAAGCTGCNATAAAAACTCCCAGTGTACCATATCGCAGGGTAAGAGCCTCAATTTTCTCTAAGTGTTTGTTTGCATTAAATCGTGTAAATAATCCTCTACCCCATTTTTTCCCTAAGTAGTATCCAACAAGACTACCTGCAACACTACTAACTGTAATTACAATCCATAGCCACANAACAAGTGAGGAATCGCCGTCTGCATTTACTAGCATGGGTAAAAATAGCAAATCAGGGGGNACTGGTTGAATTATTGCCTCTGTAAATGACATAGCCGCTAAACTAATCGAACCAAAGCCATCGAACCATTCAACTATGGAATCTTTCCATGACATCTAACATTCCGTCTACAATCACATGCTTGAACCCTTTCGTAATCGAAGTCTTGATTGGTAGAAAAGATGCCCGATTATCTNATGCCCGTACTNGACACGGCTGCGCTATTACATTGGCCGATTGAAAAAATGCAAGGCAATCTTGTTGCTCACAGTCAATTGGAGGAATTACGTAGGCTNTCTCCGGAGAGAGCTATGTTACTGGAATCAATTGAGATGGAATGGATGACTGTTGGTACAGGCGATGCAGAGTCGGCTGCTATCTCAACAGGGGATCTTCAGAGATTGAGTAATGTAGATTTGGAAATACTTGCAATAGCATTTTCAACAGGNCATAAACTGTATACCGATGACTACAGTATGCAAAATGTTTGTCGAAGTGTAAATCACCCGTTTGAACCAGTATCTAATAGAGCCAGCAAGCAAANGTGGACCTGGGAATTAAGGTGTATAGGCTGTAAAGCAGTAAAGCAAGTTGATTCTAGGCAAGAGCAATCCTGTGAGATTTGTGGCTCAAATATGGTAGTAAAGAAAAGTCGATGAAAATTATTTTTCTTTGCTTTCAATCTCTTCGTTGATTTCNTCAGCAGTTTTTCCACTNGGGTCGACACCTGCTTCTTCAGCCTTTTGTGCTAATTCGACNGACTTCGTTTTGCCACCAGCCTCTAAATCAGCCTCNGTATTTGCGGTTGAAGGTTGCCCCGTNACTTCACTCAGTCCTTTTTGGAACTCACCTTTAGATTGTCCCGCAGCCCTAGCTAATTTAGGCAATCTTTCCGCTCCAAAAAGTAGGAAAAAGATTGCGAGCAAAATCATTATNTCGAATGGACCAAACCTCATGTCTATCCCTCTCGNTTANCCCCAGCACCTTCGTCTTTGTCAATCAATCGGCTACTAGCCTCCAGAAACAGGTGGAAGTAAAGCAATCTCATCTCCATCATTTACTGGCTCGTCTTCGTTTACAATCACATCGTTAATNCTTATTTTCAAACCNTTATCAAGCCAAGAATCNATACCCATTTCTTCGAGTATGAATCTCACGCTTGAATTTGGCAAGATATTCACTTGATGTTCCCTTCCGCCCAATTCTTGAGCAAGTGGGCCAAATGCGAGAACCGTCACGACCATGTGGATGCTACCGAGCACCATCTTATCAACCCGTGTCGCTCTGAGAGTATTAATGGAAGTCGCTTTGTCATGTTCTGGCCTTTGGAAAGTCTATGAGATGGGAGATGAGANAGTTCAAGCAATCAGAGGAATAGATTTAGAAATTTACAAGGGAGAAATGGTTGCTGTNATGGGTCCGTCAGGTTGTGGTAAAACCACATTACTGAACATTATATCTGGTATTGACGAGCCTTCNGCAGGACAGGTATTTATNGCTCAAAAACCACTATTTGGAATACCAGATGATGATAGAACAGACATTAGAGCAAAAGAAATGGGTTTCATATTTCAGAAATTCCATCTTCTTGATGTNATGAATACTATTGAAAATGTAGAGATTCCTTTGTTGTTNTCTGGTGTTAATCCAGATGAGGCACGCTCTTTGGCGAAANAGTCACTTGAAAAAGTAGGATTAGGCGATCGATTAAATCATCGTCCACAAGAGTTGTCAGGAGGCCAGCAACAAAGAGTCTCCATTGCTAGAGCGATTGTTCACAACCCTTCTGTCATCTTGTGTGATGAACCGACAGGAAACCTAGATTCTCTAACCAGTAGTCAAGTTATGCAACTGTTGGTAGAGCTAAATCATGGTGGTGCTACAATTGTAATAGTGACTCACGACCCTGAAATAGCAAGTTTATGTTCAAGGGTTGTTAGAATTCAAGACGGAGTTATTGTGTCTGAAGAGGAGTAAGAATGCTGCTTGAGACTATTGTTGTAATTTGTATCATTACTCCAATCAGTGCAACCGCAACATGGTTTCTTCGCAACGATGTGAAGAGCAAAATCAAACTGCTAATCTTGCTGGTTGGTCCAGTGATAGATTCTTGGCTAACCTGGTACCTAATGGGTTGGTTGAACGTTGGTCTATTTGCTACCTGGGGATGTACACTATCTGCAGGAATAATATCATGCGTTTTGATGCAACCAATATTTTCCCCAAGGCGGTTGGTGATATTCCGTTTATCTGTGGAGCAAATACGACGAAGGCCAAGACAGGCAGCGTTGATGATGGCAGGGCTGCTCGTAGCATCTTCGATAATCACCTCTTCACTGGTAATCGGTGATAGTCTCGATACAACCCTTAGCAAAGAGGTTGAAGCGGTTTATGGCGATACAGATTTACTTATTTCTCAGAAAGACCGCAGGACCGGGTTTTCTGCAGATCTAGACATTAATCTAACATCCATGATGGGCCAGACTCTAGTAGCCTCAGGGTATGCTGATAAGTGGAGTCATGGGATAGAGTCAACGGTCACTATTACATCTGCGAGTGAAAAGTCAATTCCGTCTTTGTCTTGGTTTGCTTACCCTGAATGGAATGGTGTGGCTGTCAATGATATAGCCGCTGAGGAGCTAGACATAGATACAGGAGATTCAATCGATTTGACTTGGTACTATTACTCTGACTCAGGAGAACTACAGTCTGATAATTCGAGTATGATTGTTGATGCAATTATTCCAATGGCGGGTAAGGGTTCAATGAGTGGAACAAAATCTCCAGCCATATTCACATCGCTGTCGATATCTCAAGAGGCTCAAAATAAAATGTCGAGAGTAAACACAATCAGAGTATCGCTTGATGATGGTTTAGTTGCTTCAGAAACGGTGCCTGAGATCAAAACCTCATTAAATCAGTTGATTGGTTACGAAGAAGCAGGATTCGAAATAACGTCTGATGGAGATGCTCTCTCAATATCATATGCACAAGGATTGGGACGCCTTAGTGCAGATTTTATGTCTTCATGGGAGGAAAATCGCTCAACGATAATCGCAGATGGAAACGAAATGCAAATCTTGCAGATACCACTAGTACAAATACAACAAACAGAGAAGATTCTGTCCTTAAGCGACGATGTTGTCAACGAAATATTCGCCACAGATGATGGTGATTGGTATATCTCTGGAGGAGGTGTATCTTTCCAAAAGGAAAGGTCAGGTAATAGCCACAGTTGGAATGTTCCAAACGGTGGGCTNATCAACGATGTTACCTTGTTGAATAATTCCGTTTTAGTTGCGCATAGTAACGGTCTAACTGANGTATTTTCAGANCNGAAGGNTGACACAATTCATCACAAAAAAGGNTCAGAATACATGGTTGCAGCATTATTTAATCAATCACTACCTGAACTACCTTCGACAATTTTTTCGATTGATTATGTGAATGATGGTGAGAAAGATTGGATAGCAGTTAAACATCTTACTGGAAATGAAGTTCATTACTATGATAATGGAAGTTGGAAAGAATTCCCAATCTCCGGNGAATGGCTGCATTACAATGGTCAAGTTTTGATAGGCTCGCCTACAACAGGATGGTCTACCCTATCTGGACAAANATCCAATCAAAGTATGGATGCAGTCAAGGGAGGTTTACTCGTTGAGCAGAATAATTTATTTTCTTTTGATGGTGGTGAGATTTTTCTTTCAAACGTCTCCTCAGAGTGTAACAATCGGGCCTTTTCTTATGATGGTGATACAATCTGTACAACTNCTTATGGNGCCTTAGTCCAATCTGAAAAAGTTACTCCTCGGTTACCAAAAACAGTTGACATAGGTGGGTTCGGTGAATTACCACAGATGCTTCTGGCTACCGACAGTTCGTTGTCTCCTCCTAGCGGAGACATACTTGTATCATCACGACTATCTCTACTAAATCAAAGCGAAAATGTGTTGCTCAACGGTTTAGTTCCTTGGGCGTATGGAGATGATCTACCACTGACCTTGGAAATTGTTGGAAACATGACACAATTCAACGCCCCCGGTATCGATGAATTGGAATCAATAATTATCGGGTTTGTCAATCTGACAGACGGGGANATCCTAGCAGCCTCAGATGAAGGTGAGCGCAGTATCCTTGTTTTGACAAATGCTAGTGAACCGGAGCTGTATGCTTGGCTAAATTCTGTTTCTACAACAGACTCTATGGAATTACGGATAAATCCTGCAAAAGAAACCGCNNTAGAAGCCGCAGAGGATGGCGCTGGGGCACTATCTGCGATGTTTCTTGTGTTTGGAGCATTCACGATAGCNGCAGGAATTCTACTTGTGGTTACGATAGTAATGATGCTTGCAGAATCTCGTAGAGTTGATGAAGCAATAATTAGAGCAATTGGTCTCAAAAAATCTGATATGCGTTCACTTGCAGTTATGGAGGGAGTTATCACCTCCTCTGTTGCTTCAACTTTAGGCGGCCTGTTTGGTTTGGTTCTAGCATATTTCGTATCTCTTGGATTTAGTTCGGTATTTGCGAGCGCAGGTGCAGATGGAATACAATTTTCATTCAGTCTAAACAGCATGCTGGTGGGTATATCATCGGGTTTCATAATCGCAATGTTCACATTGTGGTTTACAGCTCTCTGGACAAGTAATTTGAATATAGTTCAGGCACTTAGAGGTCTATCTCCAACAAAGGCAAAGGGGATTCCTTGGTGGGTATTATTCCTGATAATAGCCTCAGTTGGTGGTGGNCTTCTGTCAGGGTTATCGATTTTGACAGTCGACAGTTCATCGAGNTTAATCTATGCAATGTGGCACNTTTCTGCATCTCTTTTGATAATNGGACTAACTCCAATATTCGTTTACATTATTCCTAAANTTAAAGGTTGGAGATTAGTTAACGTTGGTCAAAATACAATTGGTTGGATTGGAATTCTGCTAATTATGTGGGCTCTAACGCCGGACAGTTGGGTGCCTGTNTCTGAAGGGGTTAATCCTGATGAAATTACATTCACAGTTTTAGGATTGATTCAAGTCTTTGCAGGTGTAATGCTACTAACCGGTTTTGCCCCCAGAATAGCTACATGGCTAATTTCAAAGTCGGTATTTTCCAAAAGGTTAGGGCCTGTAGCAAAAGTATCACTTGCGCATCCATTCTCAGCCCCTGCCAGGACAGCGGTTATCATGGGGATGTTTTCCCTAACGGTATTCAGTGTCATAGTTCTNGCAGGTTACACAGTTCAGTTCGAAGAACATTCTGCAGGTTATGTGGAAGATGCAAGTGGTGATTTCGAGATATTGCTTTCGTCATCTAGAAGGGTNCCTTTGAATTTATCTGATGACGTAAATCAGTGGAACNTACAAACAACAAATCCTGAGGATATCGACGCTGTTGGTTTTGTCAATCGTGCTGTTGTATGGGTTGAACANGAAGAGGATAGAATTGGCTACATTTTNCGAGGGGTAGATGATGGTTTCATCGACCATGGNGCCCTACCTTTAGAGGACTGGGATAGAGCTCTTGGGCAGACAGAAGCAGAGGCNTGGCGTGCGATGAAAAATAATCAAAATATTGTATTCATTGATAGCTCATTTGCACTTGTTGATCCAAATAGTGGTGAATCAATAGCAGGCATAACTCTTTCAATTGGAAAATCAATTTCGCTAATTGATATTTCAAACCCCGGAAATAAGCGCGAAGTTGTTGTTGGGGGCATTTTATCTCAATCTAGCCAGCTATTCTCACAAGGCATTTGGATGGACGGAAAAATTGCTGAAGAACAGTTTGGAGGAGTAACTACCAGAATTTATGTTTCTCACACATCTGAAGTAACATCAAATGAAATAGAATCATCACTGTCTGATGATTTATCTAAGGAAGGAATCTACACATCGGTAATCCAAGACGAGATATTACTTATTCTAGGCTTAGTTTTCGCAATCCTCCTGATTTTTCAGGCTTATCTGTCACTAGGCTTAATTGTCGGGATTGCGGGTATAGGTGTTGTAACATACAGGTCGGTATCTGAAAGGTCAACGGAAATCGGAATGCTGAGAGCCTTGGGCTTCAGGAAATCAATGGTGATGTATGGTATGCTGACGGAGATCAGTTGGGTTTCTTTACTTGGCATGCTTAATGGCGCCGTTGTTGCAATAAGTTTTCATGTCGCATTGCACGATTCATTCTGGAAAGATCAGGGTGTAGCGTTAATTTTGCCATGGTTCGAGGTCATGCTTTTGTTGGTAGGAGGTTGGATTCTAGTTTTGCTTGCAACATGGATTCCTGTAAAAAAAGCAACAAAAATAACTCCCTCGCAAGCAATATCCACAATTGACTGAGCAAAACATTAGAATTTTGCACTGTAATTATTTTATACAAACACATTGTACCAACGGGCAAAGAAACGCCAAAAAACTGTTACTTTTTGTAAAAAAAGGGCTTACTGCTAGGTTGGGAAAAAATAATGCAACCTGAATAATTATACTGTATCAAGTGAATACTCTTTGCCAACCCATAAATACCCTATAGGGCGTGGGAGGAGCAACCGACCTTTTTGGAGGAGATGACAATGAGCAAGTTAACCCCCATGATTCTGGCCATACTAATGCTTGCTAGCACTTCGCTAGTAGCACTTGATTGGTCCGAATTGGAAAACAATAGCATGACTGAAGCAGATGGCCGCACAGGACCAGATGCTCAGGTAACGAGCATACTGTCGCCAAGAGCGACAACGACCGACAGCATAACCGGCGAGCAGTTACACACACTGAAAGCTGGCGAAGACGTACACTTCGAGACATACATCGAGAACGTCGGTGATTCAGCCATCAGCGAGATGGGAATCACTGTAACAGTGTACCTTGCTGAAAATGGCGCAAGAGGAATGATTGCAAAAGATTCCGCCGGTAATGACCTATCTTGGAACAACGGCGACGTAGTTTGTGATGACTCATTCGTTTGCCCATGGTCTTCGATTGGTGCAGGAGAACTACTGGATTACGGTAAGTACACAATGTCTTACCAAGGATCTCCAGTAGTTTGGACACCTGACACTGGTGACTACGTGGTAGTCGTCGAGACCAACGCCTTTGGCGATGCAGACCCCGGAAATGACTACTCAGAGAACCTAGTATCTGTTGTAGACTGGACAGACATCATCGTCGACCTTTCTTGGGATTCAGGAAAGGAAGTTGAAGGTGGAGGCGGAGACAAGGCATTCACACTATCTGTGGAAGCTGGTGGCTCCTCTGCATGGTCAGCAAGAAACATTACCCTTCAACTTGATGTAATGGGTACTCTTGAAGCAGCAACCGCACAAAGCGATGGCGCTGACATCATGGGTTCAAACACATTCGCTGAATTTGGTACATATGGTATGGCAGAAGTCTTCCGACACCAAGAAGACGAGACCAACGTCACCAACGACAGCAGGTACACTATATCTTACGAACCAGGTGTAACTGACACTGCAGAATGGTTTGGAACACTAAGCCCCGACATGTCAGGGGACAGTGGAGAATATTCCGTAACTGTATCTCTGGTATCTTATGTTGTATATGGACAACTGCCAGAGTGTACTGAGACAGTAGCTGGAAACAGTTCAAGCCAAGAAGGCGGAGAGAGTGAGATCACTTACGTTCACTACTGTGAAGTAACATTCTACCAAGATGGAGATGCAGCAACAAGCGAAGACACTATCGAAGGAAAGGTACAGACCTTCCACGACATTGGAATTACAAACCTTGTAATCAACCAAGGATATGTAGTCGACGAGAATGGTGTTGCACAAAGCCCACCGACAATGCCTGGAATTACAGAAGGACCTCTAAACCCTGCTTGGTCTAGTGTTCAAGCATCAGTTCGACACCTAGGTAGCGATCTGTTTGTAACATACGACTGGAAGGTTACCTTCGACATAAAGAACACAGGAACTGGAGTCACTGAGACTATTGAGGCTGACAGCTGTGTCAACGGCAATGGACCTGACTACCAACACATGGAGTTGGGAGATGACATGGGAATGGGCGGCGCATTCGAGATGGGTGAAGCATGTGCAATGTTCAACTTCGCTCCAGGTATCTACAACGTAACCGCAACCATTTCTATGGTCGGTGAAACTGTAACAGATATGTCTGCTCGAAACGATGATGCTAGCATCTACGAGATTGCTGCGCTAAATAACAGGCCAGCGGTCTCCTTGACTGTTGAGCAGGACGAAGGTTCTATTGTTATTGGTCCTGAAGGTTTCATTACAATCGTAGCTGATGCTGACGATGCTGATGATGATGCAGGAATGATGTTGAATTACATCTGGACACACCCCGGTATGATTTCAATAAACGGAACTGTTCAACCCTCTGCTTGTAACGGAATGGGCCCAGAGTTCTCTACTTGCCAACTGATTGCGTTTGACGCAGAGTGGGCTGGAGTACAGACATACTCTGTAAGAGTTAACGACGAATACGGATCATATGCTCAAGATTTCGAAAACATATTCGTCTGGAACAAGATTGTTGCAACAGACTCTACTGATAGCGGCATTGGAATGGAATACGACCTAACATACGACGGTGCTAATCCATTCACAATATCTCTAACAGACAGCGAACAAACCTACACAAAAGACTTGACTGAATTCGGATACTCTGGAGAGTACAACTCTGTTGCTGTAATAGATTACTCACCAGTAACAACCTACATGGCTGAAGATGTCTATGCACAGACAATTACCATGACATATGATGCATCAACACTAGAACCAACAAGTGTATTCTGGGTTAACAACGGTAACTGGGCTCAGTTAGATGCTACTATTTCTGCTAGCAGCAGTGATGGTACAATCGATATCGATTGGCATGGCGCTGGTAACCAAGTTCTACCACAAGGTGAAATCGTACTGATGGGAGGAGAACTCCAAATCATCGAGGCCCCTGAAGGACACCCAATGAACCTAGCAGTTGTTGCATCCGCTGGAGGAGACATAACTGCTTCATGGAGTTACATGGGAACAACAGTTCCAGGATTTGACTACCTAAGAATGGAGATTTGTGATTCATCAGATAACTGTGAAGTAACAAACGAGAACACAACACTTGTTGGCCATTCAATGGATGGACAAACAGACACAGTTCATGGTGAAACATACACCTACACTCTACAGGTTTGTAACGCAGGAGGATGCAATCCAACAATTGCAACAGGATCTGCAACAGCTGACAAGATGGTAGATGGTGATGCTAGTGCAACTAGTGTTTCAGTAGCAAACAAGGAAGGAGCAAATGCATGGACAGTTTCATGGACAGCATCCGGAGATACTTCTGATGTATCAGGTTGGATGGTTTGTATGGCAAACTATGCATGGAGTCCAGCAGGAATGATGCCAACTGAGCAATGCAGCGATGCTGGCGATGCAACAAGTATGGACATCAACCACCCAGGTGGTCAAGGAACGGTAACTTACTACTTTGCAGTCGTTGCATACGACGACAAGGGTAACATGAACAATGCTGAGCCTCAGACAGATATCCTGCTAGAGCACAGCAACGAAGTCGTTGACCCTTGTGAAGTCGATCCTGACAGCGAAGAGTGTGCTACAATCGGTAACACAGACGATAGTGCTGACAGTGGAGAAGTTCCAACATGGACTTGGGGCGTAATCATTGGATTAGTTGTTGTAGCGTTTGTAGTCGGAGCTTTCATCCTATCTCGTGGAGGAGATGGAGACGAAGGCAAAGACTGGGATTACTGATCCCTGATTTGTCTACAAGACAAGGTGCTTGACACCAGGCTGCCATGGTGGGCGGTTCGCCGCTCACCATGGCTCCCCTTTTTCTTCTTAACAATCGAAATAAACGACTCTAATCGTCATTGTGATTAGCAAAAATTTCGAGCCAAAATCGATCGGATAAATACAGTCATTCTGGCGTTGTTTTTTACGGTTTACTTTTTGCACCATTTTTATTCATATTTACAGTTATTCAGAAATGGTATTTTCTAACATTACATAGAAAAAATATCATTTTCTTCAATCAAAAAATATTCACTTTGTGCTTGTGAGCAATTATTGGGTCATCAGTCATTGGCTTTCAGTGCATCTTTTTGTGTTACTAGAAAGGACTATAATCGAGCAACTAGGTTGTATTTTGAGTCTGGCCAAAGAACTTCTATGAATTGGCTATGAGCCGAAAAAAAAGCTAACGATTTTACGTTATTTCTGCGACTCTGTAAAAGCCCATGTACCCCAATGCTCATAAGGGATACAATGCGTGAGGTGCTCTGCATACAGTCCGTAAGGAGATGATGACGTGATGTTGGGAAACAAAAACACGAATAAAAAGACAGTAATGGGTGGCGTAGGAATTGCCCTATTGCTTTGTGCGCTAATGGTTGGAATGACAATGACCAACCTGGTACAAAACGACGCCCCTCAGGTAGAAGCAGAACTTGCTGTTGCAAACGACGACAGCGATGATTTCTTCGCTCTACCAGATGTCTACGAGCCTGCACAATATGAATACGATGAAACCTCTGAACTCGAGGGAATGAGGTCGATGAATCAGAAAGCCTTCCGTCTAGATGACGGTTCGACAACTCTGATCACCGCTTCCGCGCCACTGCACTACATGAGTGACATTGGCTCCTGGGAAGAAATCGATCTAAACATCAAGGCAACCGTCGAAGGTTGGGAAGTAACTGAAAGCATCTACGAGGTTTCATTTGCTGCCGAAGTCGAAGACGGTGTCTCGGTGATGGTCCACCCTAACGTGGACCCAATCGTCACTGGCCTAAACCCAATGGTAGTGACCCTTGATGAGTCCGGAACAATGGCAATGCCGCACATGACTTCACCTTCTGAAGATGGAGTCTCAGTAGGTGGCAATGTCATTAGGTACCCAATCGCTGAAGGATTTGACATTGACTACACAGTCGGTGAAACAGAAATGAAGCAAAACCTAGTGATTAGAGACCGCCCAGTCCTTGACGAAAGCGTTGCATACTTCGGTCTATCCGAGCAAATGCGCCTTCCAGTTGGATATGGATTGTTCCTAGGTGACGATATCATCAGAGAAGAAATCACACAGACTCAAGATGAGTTGACAATTAGAAACCTAGAGACAGGTGAGCTACTTGCAACCATCCCTGTCCCTGTCGTAATCGAGATGGATGCTGAAGAGCCATACCACGCAACCTACTTCGTTCAGGTGTTTGGTAACGATGTCGTTCTAACAACTGCAGTTGGAACAGACTGGCTAATGGATGAGGAGCGCCAATTCCCATTGGCAATCGACCCATCTATCTCCGTTAGCAGAGGTGGCGGTGGATATTGTTATGTCTACTACGCTTACTGTTACAACTCCGCATATGGAGACCTACGCAGAACAAGCACACGTATCTATTACTTGCCGTGGAACACATACACCTTCACTAGTGCAAACGCACTACCAACAGGTGCTTCTGTTGACAAGATTGAGTGGAAGCAATACGTAAGGTATGGTTACACTTACTCTAGCAACGCAATCACAGCTTCAGTAATGGAGACTTGTGGTACATCTGCAAGATACAGCTGGACAATCGCATCTGCGACATGTTCCAATACTCTACTGAGTAGCCTATCATCTGGATATGGCGGTACAACTCAGAGAAGGATGATCAGTTCTGCATGGAACTCTGCATCTGCTGGAACATACTCCACTGGAACAGGATGGAAGACTGCTGAACTATGTAGCAGCAGCGGAACAGCATGTTCCTCAACATCCGGTAGTCACAACTACATCGTAAACGCTCTATCTAACGGTGGAACCATCGGAATGAGCGCAAGATACAACACTGCGACTACAATCTACTACTACACTTACAGCTCTGGAAGTACAAACAGCTACATCCAGATCACTTACTCAGGTGGTAGTGACACAACTGCTCCAATTGATGGATTCGTTCCGTACACTGGAATCACTTCTTACAAGGAAGGCGAGAGAACATTCTTCACCAACCTAAAGGACAACAGTGGAATCGATACAACATCAACCGGTGCTCCTCACTTGCACTACTCGATTAACAACGGTTCTTACACCGCAGTTAAAGCGACTACAATCGATCAATGTGGCTCAGGCTCAACCGATTGTAACTTCCGTGCAACAACAAGTAGCATCTCAACTGGAGACTATGTCAAGTACTACTGGGCATATCAGGACGGAGCCGCAACTCCCAACATGGCTACAAGTCCTGCTGGAGGATCTGGCAGTCCAAGCACTGCTAGCGCCCCATCTAGCCCATACTGGTTCTTTGTTGATGACGCAGCAAACGCTGGAAGCGACATGAAGATGACCGTTTCAATGACAGACGTACGTGCTTACACAACAACCAGCACTGCGAACACATTCGACCGACAGATGACTTACTACGAGGACTCTGACGAATATGTGTTCGAGTTTGACACATCTGATTGTGGAACAGGAAGTGCATCCTGTTTCTACACAAGCAGCTACTACTTCTACGCAATGTGGACCATGCGCTGGACAACAACACCATCTGCTGGATACAATGGATTCGGCGGAACACTGCAAGGTTCAATGGACATGCACGAAGATGATGGCGGATTCCTATCCATCTCAGCTGATGATGGACCTGGAATGAACCTAATCTACCTATACGACACATCCAAGAAAGCTTGGGCAATGGTTGGTCTAGGTACTGACACAGGAATCGAAGACCCGCTAACTTCTGGTACAACTGCTAACCAGAGATCAACCTACGGATACACAAGGGCTTTCCTTGTCGATATCCCCGGGGACATCACTGGTACAATGGGTGAATTTGACTGGAACGCAACATACAGCAGCTCAAGAGCTAACTGGATGTGCGCTGGAAGCAACGGTTTCTTCTACTTCTTTAGATCAACCAGCTCCAACCCAGGATGTTCCTCAGGATACTACTACGCATACAGCACATCCTACCGCTGGTCTGGATTCGCTCTAGGTACCGGTTACTACGGTCCAATGGCATCTAGCGGTGGAGTTGTGTACAAGGTTGCAAAGGTAGCACCTGAACCAGATACCGTAGCGCCTATCGTTGACCACAGCCCAATGCGCGATTCTCATTCAAGAGACCGCACATTTACCTTTACCATCACTGATGGTGGAGAACCACCGAGTGGAATCAACACTTCAACATCTGCTGGAGTGGGACCAACATTCTACTACAGAATCACAGATGCTGACGGTACAGTAAACAACTGGCAGAGCACAAACCTGAACCCATCATCCTCACGCACTGCGTGTGTGATGGCAGCGTGTGACTGGAGTGCTGAACTGCAAGACCTTGAGAGAGGCAGCCAAGTTGAGTATTACGTTACTGTAACAGACATAAGCACTGCTGCAACTGGTACTAACACCAACACAACCACAACCAACTCCTTCGAAGTTGGCGACCCGAACAAGATGTTCATCGTCGAGTGGCACGATCTAGGATACACCAGTTCTTACCAGTGTACTTTCCAGGTTGTAATGTACGATGTGACCAACGAGATAGAGTTCCAATACGACTCTAACTGTCAGGCTACATACGACTATGCAACTGTTGGATATCAGGACCAAACAAGGTCTAAGGGTGCTACCCTAAGAACCTCGAGCGGTTACATCAACGGTGCAAACCCGCACTCCAACAATTACAGAATCGGTACAGACAGCTCTGGACACTCATGGGAAACATTCGACCTAGGTGTCTCTGAACTGCCAACTTATGATACTGCAATATCTGGATCAAGCAACGGATACCCGTATGGTTACTACTGTGTGTCTTCCTACTACTGGAACATATACAAGTCTGGATGTAACGCTAACATCGACATGCCGGATGACTTCTCATTCGAGTATTTCGGTACAGAGTACAACGGTTCTGATTCAAAGAACCGTGTACACATTGGAAGAATGGGTAACATGTACCTTAAGGATGACGGATCTACCTCTCTAGAGCGTTCCATTACATCCTGGTACAGCAACATGCCTGCTCTGCCATACGCAAGCAGTTCATACAGCAAGCCTGGAAACATAGCACCATGGTGGGGTTACTACTCCAGCTACTACTGCTATGACAACAGCAATGTCGACTGTTCAGTGAGATACAGAACAGTTCCGTTCGAAGGAAAGGGTACTGACGTTAGCGCTGACATTACTCAGCCAACAACCTGGAACCTAATTGACTCTCCAATTAGAGTCAACCCAAGTTCAGCAAGCGGATACTTGTCAATTGGATCCGACTTGACAATCGAGCCTGGTGTAGTCGTACAGGTTGCTAGCGGCAAGGGTCTGTCCTTCGATGGTTCATGCAGCTCTTTCACAGCAACTGGTAACGAAACCGCACCAGTTCTGTTTGAAGGACAGCAAGGTGCGACTTGGAAGGGTCTAGCATTCACTGCTGCTTGTAGCACAGGAACAGATGACCGCCACCAGATGTCTTACGTTGACTTCGCTAACACTAGCGATGCAGCAATTGCAGCAGGTAGCCGTCACGGTGCATCTCCATCAAGCAACGCAAACGTTGGTAACTTCACGATGGATCATGTAACCTTCACAAATGTTGCATCAGCGTTCAAGCATGGATCAGGACAAGGTACAGTAGTATCGATGTCTGACTTCGAGATTAACAGTGCATCTGATGCATGTTTCGACCTTGCTGAAGACTCTGTTGTAACGCTACGTGATGGTGAGATGACAGACTGTAACTCTAACGGAAACAGTTGGGGTGGAGCAGTCATTAACTATCCTGGAAGCACAGCAGGTTCTCTGATAATGGAGAACATCGACATCGAAGACTCACTAGTCAACCTAATCGATGTAGACTTTGCAAACGTCTGGATTAGTAACGTTACTGCAACCTCTGCTTCTGCAAACAGCGGAAACGCACTTGCTGCAGAAGGTGACGGAACAGGCTCAAGCATCTACGTATACAACATGGATGCTCCTGATTACTCATCAGTAACTATCTACTCTCTTGACTCAATTAGTCTAGAAGATGTAGATCTAGGATCTGCTAGCGTATCAATTAGCCCTGGTGGAACATCTTCCACAGCAGCTGGACCATCTGGCTCAAGTGCAATGATTGACACACTAACATCAGGTTCAGTTACAATGACNAGAACTGCACCAACTCTAGACAACCTAGACATTGGCGCATTGACAATCATGGGTAACTCACCAGGCTCTGACCCAATTATGGGAGAGAACTGGGATACCGATGGAATATCTGTTTCTGGATGTGGATACAAGGTACACGGAACCACAGTGACAACTGATTATGTCGCAGGTTCNTGTTCNAACTCTGCATCACCTAACATGATAACTCTAGGAGATGTTGATGCTACATACACTGGAACAATGAATGCAGTATATGCAAGAAACTCTGTAATCACACTTGGTGAAGGAAGCGTTTCAATGCCATCNTCNTACGACAAGATGTCTAAGGCTTCCACAAACGGTAAGATTATTCTGATCGATATCGACCAAGATGGAACAGATTGTCTGTCTGCATCTGACTGTGATGTCTCATCCAGTTCATCTGGTGTAATCTACTTCGGTGGCCTAGCAACTGTAAGCGTTTACAAGCTATTGCCTGACGGAACCTTTGATTACAAGGCAGACCACACTGTCCAAGCAACAACAGTTGATGCTGGAAGCGCTCTGTTGACAGTTGGNAGTCANAAGACTGACACCAACGGACAAGCAAATGTCTGGGTTCTATCCGGCAACGATGCTGGTGACACCTACGATGACCACAANCTAGTGGCATTCGGTCCATCTGGGCAGAANGANACTATGGTTACTGATCCNTGGTATCCAGGATCTTTCGGTGTAGGCGACTCTATTGAACTACGCCTAGANCCTGCTCCAGTTACTCTGAACGGTACAAACATGGATTGTGCGTACTTGATGACTAACACTGAAGCAATGCTAGGATACGATGGAACAGTTGCATCCGGTGGTACAAACACCTTCACATGGGAAGGTAAGGTCACAATGACTGGAGACTTGAACATCGATGACTGTAACATAGTTATGAGAAACGTCTTCAAGGTGTCCTCTGATGCTACAAACAGTCCTAAGTTGACNATCTCTAANGGTGGTTCTCTAACACTAGAGCACATCGCAACNTCAACAGGTACTCTAAAGGCGTCTTCAAGCGTTTATCCGCTTGACCTAGACATCGACGGTGGATCACTAACACTTGATGGTGGAAAGATCTACGATGTTGCAGGCGGTATCAACCTTGATTCAGGAACCATGACTGTAGGAAACTCAGCGATCATCTANGGNAACACAAATGCTGCTGCAAACGAAGCAACATTGTATGTTAACGGTGGAACACTCGACTGGGATGACTCAACAATCCAAAACGCTGGTCAAACTGGTATTGGATTGATGGTTGAAGGATCTGGTGCTGCGGTAGACAACATTGTTGTCAAGAACGCAGCGGTTGGTCTATACTCNTANAATGCAGCTCCGACCATCAACGGATTCACTCTAACAGACAACGATGTTGGTGTGGACGTATACGGTGGAATGAGCCTGCCAACAATCTACAGATCTACACTACTATCTGGAGAGAGCAGAGGATGGACAACCCACGCAATCGATCTGTCTACATTCATCGGTAGCGATGANTACATGCAAATTGGATACAACTCTGTATACGGTGGAGGAAACGCTCACCCAACATACAANTATGCTACATCCAAGTACTACATGATCACAGACAGAATCAACGTCGAATTAACAGACGTCGCTGGTAACTCATGGAACATNACAAGCTCTGCTATGGACGGNTATTATGACGGTTCAAGCGGTGGAGCANGTGGTNTACCATCTCACAACTGTCAACAGTATGGATACAGCTACAACCCTGGATTCTACAACTATCAGTACAGAGAGCCTGCAGGATGGGACTGGGAAGAGACTGAGAACTCAATCAGTTACTACTACCCAATGCACTACTGGGGTTACTACAGCCCAAGCTGGCAATGGGGATCCAACGCACCTCCTGAAGGACTGTCTGGTTACTACAACGTCTGTTTGGACTACGCTTACAGCTACTACAACTCTCCTGGAAACTCCCAGAGATTGACAATGCCTGTAATCGATATTTCCAGCCCTGACATCGTCGGTGTAAAGATGTACATCGATGTATTCCACAACCGTGCTGACAACTATCAAGACAGAATCGAGATAGTAGCAAGAACAGGTGACAACCCTGCAGCCCTAGGTGACTACATCAGAGAATCCGGTACTCCGTCATTCACAACTGGTACAATCACTGGAGCAGACACAGGTGTTGAAATCGGTGGCAACTACGCTGCAGTTGACTTTGACGACGTAACAGTCACAAGCCCAACAACAGCTGGTCTGGAAATAGTCGGCTCTGTCGCCTCAACAGTCACAGATCTGACCGTTTCTGGTGGAACATACGGTGTTCTTGCTGGAGCAGGTGCATCTGGTACTGTAAACCTAGCAAACGTTGACATCTCTGGAACTTCATCCTCAGGTGTTTACTACCTAAAGGACCTAAGCGGTAGCCTAAGCGGTACAATCAGTTCCGCTGGCGGCGCTGGTATCCAATTCGGCTCTGCAACAACCAAGGATGTAACATGGAGTAACATGGTAATGTCTGGAAACGCAGTCGGAATTGAAACTGCAGGTACTGGTGCGCTAACATTGGTTGACAGCACCTTCGCTAACACCAAGGATTTCGTAATCACTGGTTCAGCGGTTGTTGACTTCGTCGAAGGTACAGTTGACTCTACCACAGTACAGGTATCTGGAAACGGTGTATTCAACAGAATGCGCCAACTTGATGTTAACGTCTTGGCAGACTCCAACCCGGTAACTGGCGCAAACGTTGTGCTAAAGAACGGCGATGGAGAGATCACAGGATCTGCTGTAACAGACAACAATGGTGATGCAATCGACATGACTTTCGTAACAGAAAAGGTCGACTTAACAGGACTGAGCACTCTCAGCCTAGCAGGTTATGAAGCAGTAACAGTCGCAAGAGTTGGAGCATACAGCTACACTAGCCCAACTGTTAACTCTGGTGACTTCAGATACGCATTCGAGAGTCTAAGCCTGTCCGATGCGTCTGGCAACAGTCACGACATGGACTTGACAAACTCGGTCGATGTGCGTGTTTGTTACAGTTTCAGTTCATCGTCATTCGCATATGTACAGAACTGTCCTGGATTGAGTACTTCCAATTCTAACGGAAGAACTTACTCATCTGGATTGAAAGAGTATGGATACTATGGTGCTACACCATTGAACCTTGCAAACAAGGTAATCATGCTCGACGTAGGATACTGGTACGTTGATGGAAACACTGACACAACACTGAACGGCAGTACTATCCTGTCCACAGGCTCCTACAAGTTCTATGACGCTATGCAAGTCTGGTCTACCTTCCCATACGGTGCAAGAATGTACGCTCACAACACAGAGTGGGTCGCTACTGCAGTAGACAACGGTGATGCACAAGGTATCAAGATTGGTTACAATGGATGGAACGATATAGTTCCAAGCATTGAAGACTCCACAATATCTGGACTATCTTCGATTGTTACAACATTCGGATACAAGTCTACATGGAGTTCATATGTTTGGGAGGCTGACTTCTTCAACATCCAAAACAACACATTCACACACTTCAGAACAATGGAGAACACTGGATCTGTTGCTTACCAAGACATGTGCTTGAACGCTGGTGGAGCAAACACTACCATCGTTAACAACGTGCTGAAGAACTGTGGTGTTGGTGTCTTCTTGACAAGAACCAACTTCTACTATCAGCACTTACAAGCACAGTGGGGTGCTGACGACGCAGTAATTGAAGACAACGTCTTCATCAACTCTGAGACAATCGATATTTGGTTCTCATTGAACTCATACTCTGATGGAGTCGAAATCAGAAACAATGAGTTCAAGGGATCATCATCCCCGTCTTACGGTATTTACACCCAAGACAGAACCACGACCGATTTGGTGATTGAAGGTAACAGCTTCAGCAACTCGCAAGAAGCAGTTTACATGCGTGGAGCACTAGACTGGCATATCAAGGATAACACAATCAATGGTATTGGAGACTCTTCCAAGGCTGGAATTTACGTTAGAGATGGATATGGTGTCATCGAAGGAAACACACTAGTCGACGCAGACGGTGGAATTCTAATCGATGGTGTTCAATTCGGATATAACGCAAACGTAACCGACAACAGCATCTCTCAGTCCGCAGGTCGCACTGCTCCTGCAGCAGTTGGTATCTGGGCTGAAGACTGTGGTTCTTCAGCAGTTTACACTGGTGGTAACACCATCAGCGTAATGGAGAATGCACTGGTAACCGATGGCTGTGACTTGACAGACACAGGTTCAACACTATCCGCTGTTGGCGGAAGTGGTGGATCTGTTTACACTGTCCAGATTAACGCTAACGCATACAACCCAGGTACAGTCAATGCTAACGAGGGAGACACTATCAGGTGGAGAGCTAATGAATACTTCAACAACAGTGGTACAACCTCTCCTCACGATGTCACATCTAACGACACAGATGCTGGAGGTACACCACTTTGGTCATCCGGTGGTACATTGAACCTTGGTTCAACATTTACCAAGACGTTCAACACAGCGGGTACTTACGAGTATCACTGCAGTATACACCCAGACTTCATGTATGGTAAGATCGTTGTATCAACTGGATCCAGCGGCGGTTTCACATCTGTGGGTGTGAACGTGGTAGGCTCCAATGATGACATCACACTAGACGGAACATCTGTATCTGGCTTCGGAACTGCAATCGAGCAACTCGGCGGTTCAATGACGCTATCTGGAGATGCAATCCTATCTGGTGGAGCATACGGTGCTTACGCTGAAGACACAGATGTTGTGGTTAACGGTGCAAGCCTAATCGCTGGCAGCAGTGGTTCAGCAATGTACATCACAGGTACAACAACCTTCGATGCTACTGACATGGACACCTCTGGCCAATACGGATTGAACTCTGACGCAGTTGACTTCCGCTGGAATGGTGGAAACTCAGATGCAACCACCGCTCTAATTGCAGATGGTGGCGCTGAAGGATCTGTTGAGAACGTCACATGGGCTGACTCAACAACTCAAATCAACGCTGGTTCATACGTTACAGTGACATCTGTTGGTAACACAGTAGACGCATCCAAGTTGGTTGTCGACTCTACAGCTGTTATCCACGAAGGTAACTTGCTAGACTTGGACATCACTCACAAGGGTGGAGCAGCAACCGACATCGGTCTGCTAATCCAATCCACTGATGGTGCTCAAGCAGCATACGTATCTCCTGCATACCGTGCACCATTCATGAACGCTGACGGCGACATGGATGAGTGGTATGGTAACGTCAAGAACCCATCCGATGATGCAATGCCTGGTGTAATGTCAAGCGACGATGCTGGCGAGGACTTCCTTGCTACATGGGACGCTAACAACCTGTACCTGGCACTGACTGGTGTTGACATGGGATCTGCTGACCTGCAGATCTACATCGACTCCAGCTCTGGTGGAGACACAACAGGACAATCTTGGTATGTCTCTCACTCACTGCCATTCGCAGCAGACTATGTCTTCTGGGCAGAAGATGGTGGAGACGGTAACTCCGGACTAAAGGTCAACGGATTCACTGGATGGTCAGATGTAACAAGCTCCTGTAATGGACTATCTTCGTTCATCGGCTTCTCTGGCGATACTGACACTGAAGTGTCAATCCCATGGCAATGTATCGGAGAACCATCCAGCACTGTTAGAATGATTGTAATCGTACAGGACGAGTCCACCGGTGCAATCAACTCTGTACACCCAGACCAATCCGTCGCAAGCGGTGCAGTCGGTCAAACCTTCACTGATGAGTTGACCCTACTGATGGGACACGGAGACCTAGCAGAAGGTGACGATCTACGCAACCACCTGTTAATCTACAGAAGTTACGTTGGATCTAACACACCAAGCGATGCAAAGACATACGATGTATCTGTTAAGGTCGATGCACCATGTGCTGAAGACTGGGGAACCATCAACAACGTCGACATGAGCACAAACGTCGCTGAGTCAATCGACATCAAGCGTGCGTGCCCAGTTATCACAGACTTGGTTGACATCACAGTTAACGAAGACAGTGGAACATACACATTGACACTGACTGACAAGGCTGATGACGTACAGGATGAGGAGAACACCTTGACTTGGACAGTTGCAGATGATACTGACCCATCC
This sequence comes from Methanobacteriota archaeon, assembly GCA_002694245.1. Taxonomy (GTDB): domain Archaea; phylum Thermoplasmatota; class Poseidoniia; order Poseidoniales; family Poseidoniaceae; genus MGIIa-K1. Next base: position 24,056 of record NZLM01000007.1, on the reverse strand, counting down.
CAGAGCCCAAGTATGCTACTGGACAGTGGTCTATCTGGTCAAACTATGGCCATTACACCTGACAACGACCAATTCGGTTCTTACGTCTTCCACTTCGGTGTCGAAGACAGTCACGGATTGACAGACAGTGAAACAATTACCTTCACTGTCGTCAACGTCAACGACGCACCAATCATTTGTAACACTGAGCGTGCAGACTGTATGCCAGTGTTCGCTGATGACGGCGCAGGAAATCTGAATGTCCTCGATGAAGGATTCGGAAGCGTGAGCAAGGTCCTAGGATCTGCTGCAAACGCAACTGGTTCCTACATCATCGATATGGCAAGCAACGACATGGCAAACGAGCAACCGCAAGTTTACACATGGGGTGCTACAATCAAGTCTGAAGATGTGACTGTTGAGCCTTACTGGGTCCAGAAGAAATTCGACACAGTAGCTGAATTATTCGCTGAAGCAGGTGCTGCGGTTACCGCTAACGGTGGTTTCCAGGAAATCCCAATGACTGGAGACCCAGCAAGCATCTCACCAAACGGTACGTACACTCTACCAACTCTGAACGACGTCACTCTGCTAACTTACTTGTTGGCTCAGAATGGCTGTGGATCAGTTTGGTACCAAGAGTACATGAACTCCGCTGGCGAGAAGGTTACCGCTGTACGCTCTGATGATGGATGTGACAGTACAATCGATGCTAACGCAGTTGTATACAACTCTCTGAACTACACACTATGGTGGCAAGAGGCATACGGAATTGATGTCGATTCCTTCGACACAACATGGGACGATATCTTCCCTAACGGTTACACAACCACTGGTGGATATGACCCATGTCCTGCATTCTCCGTATCAGTTGTAAACAATGAGTTGACAATTACAGAGAACGCTGCTAACGAACTTGGTGGCGACTGTACTATCGTACTAACTCTGAATGACGACGGTGGATACTGTGAGAACACCTACCTAGGTAGAACCACAGACAGCAAGGCAGCTTGTGTTTCATACACCTACCTGATCGACTACGACATTGTACACCCATTGTACGGTCCAATGACCATAACAGGATGTTACAACGTATACCTAGGATTGTCTTCCTTCGTACCACCGTACCTAGCAGATGGTACACCAACCGGTATGACTGAGGACATCTGTCTGGCATACAACTGGATTGGTGAGAACACAGATGCAGAAAACTTCGAGGTAACGTTCTCTGTTACCCCAGTTAACGATGCGCCTGAAGTTCTAGAGTGGGACCGCCAAGGTGGAGTTGTAATCTCCGATGGTAATGGAGAAGTTCCAAACTTCCCATGGAAGGTTACACTGACTGAAGACGATGAGAATGTTGACAACTTAACGTACGACTTGTCTGCAATGAAGCACGACAACGACCACGTTGACGCTGACCTAACATGGACAATCGCTAAGGCTGACACATGTGATTACGAAGACTACTTCTCTGCAACAATCAACGGTGACGACATTGTATTCGACCTGATCAAGGACGCTACAACAAACGCACCAGAGTGGGAAGTTGACTACCTGAACAACGGTGGTATCCATCAGAAGAATCCTCTATCTGGTGAATTCTGCCCAATCACATTGTACCTACGTGACACAGAGACAGCACCTCTGTCCTACATACCAAACTACGACATGAGCACTGCAAACTACCAGCAAGGTGAAGACAGTGTAACACTGTACGTACGTGTTGACAATGTAGCAGAGAATGTACCTGACTACTTCCTAGATGATGTAATTGGATTCGACTACAACCAAGTCTCCAACATCATGCCGAAGACAATGGTTCCAACAACCGTTACAATCGGTCACGGAGGAGATGAAGGTCCATACAACTACGACCACATGCTAGAAGTTACCTTCTACAGCAACGGTTACAACAGCGACGATCCAACTGGTGAAGAGTATGTAACCCTAGGAACAAACTACGTTGTACCTCCTGCATATGGAGAGACCATTGAAGTCATGGACTATGTCTACATTACTTCAGTGAGCAACAGAATTTGGGTCGAAGTTGATGTCCTAACCTGTGTTGACGAGAACTGTGACATGTCTGCATCACCTGCTGACCGCTTCTTCGGTTACTCCTTCCCATTCGCACACGCATGTGTCGATAGCAATGGCGAACAAGGAGAACCATGGAGCTGTCCTGGTGAAGTTGGTTCCTCAAGTGTTGACGAAGATGGTAACCCATCTGCGGTAACTCTAGAGAACAAGCGCCGACCAATGCTAGAAGACCAAGACTGGTGTAACAACATCATGAGTACTGATGAGAACGGTTCCGACTGTGCTCAGCCACGTACCTTCGGTAAGACAACCCTGGCTTCCGGTCAGGAACTACCGACTGTTGTGCGCCTAATTGGTACAGCGGATGTCCCATCATTCGCACCAACAATGATTGCAATTACCGCTGCTGGACTATTCGTCAGTGCACTGGTTCTACAGAGCCGCCGTGACGAAGAAGAAGAGTCTCTAGAAGAGATGGTTCTCGAAGCAGACGAGCAAGCAGTGAGCCCAGTTATCGCTACCATCCTAATGGTCGCAATCACTGTGGTTCTATCTGGTGTGATCTATGTCTGGGCATCTAGCCTCGCTGACACATCTGCCAAGGGTGTTCCAAGAATGACATTCACAGTCAATTCAGAGGAAGCTCTAGGTGGGGACAACCCATTCCACCGCATCGTGGTAACTGGTAGTCAAGTCGAATTAGCTACACAGGCTATCGAAGTGACAATCGAATACATAGATGCAAGTGGGCAGCTGGTCAATGAGAAGTACAACCTAGCAGAAACAACAGTGTACGGATTCTACCCAGGAAACTCCGACAGTATGGTGACATTCACCGATTCTGTTGGAACTGAGGGTGGAGCTACCAAGTCAAGTTTCGATACTGGAGATACCATCTACATCAGAACATCTGATGACAATGGACCAGTGTCTAACTTGTACGTCTCTGTTAGCTATGTACCATCATCTGGTGCAGGTGCGGTTCTAAGAACCTGGACTGGTCTGTGATCAGGACTAACTGAGCACTTCTCACCCTCTCGCAAGAGAGGGTGGGAGTGTCTTAGCACGCAAAATAATACCCATCTCAAGATGGGGGACGCCACACAAAGGAGTGCGGCCCCAGGACTTCGGTCCTGGGGCCCTTCCCTCTGTACCACTTTTCTTTCTTCTTACACTCAACAAAACTCCATTAGCGAAAGCACTCTGGGTTGAACTAAGTGATAACATGGACAAGCCACTATGTGTTGCATTTGACTGCGATGGAGTACTAGCAGACTCCATATCCTCATGGAGAACAATTCACAACCATTTTGGCACTGATTCTAAGGACCTTCTTCAAAGATTTATGCAAGGTGAACTAACAGATTCAGAGTTCATGGCAGCCGACATAGCTCTTTGGAAAGAAGTCTCACCAAAGATACATCGGGACGATTTATTTCGCGCGTATTCTGGATGTAAACTGATGAAAGGTGCAAAAGAAGTAGTCCGTGACTTGAAAGAAGCAGGTGTACACGTTGCTATTGTCTCTGCTGGTGTAGACTTGTATGTCCAGTCTATTGCTGCAATGGTCAAGGCGGACGATTGGATTGCAAACGGCTTCAACTTTGACGAAGAAGGTTGGCTGATGGATGAAGGCGTTGTTCGTGTACCCTCAATGGAAAAATATACCTCAATCAACAAATTATTGAATATTCTAGATATTCCACCCGAAAGGCTTGTCTGTGTTGGAGACTCAAGTATGGATCTCTCTATGCATGTTGAGGGATCAACATTCATCGGATTCAATCCTCAAAGGGATGCAGCAAAAGAAGCATTTGCAAAGGCAGGAATTCCAGTAGTAAATTCAAAGGATTTGAACGACATACGTCCCTATCTAGGGATTTAATCATTACACGCAGTGCTGCCTGCTGTTTTTTAGTGGGCCCGGTGGGAATCGAACCCACGATCGACTCGGTGTAAGCGAGTCGTCATAACCGCTAGACCACGGGCCCAGCCTGCCCTAGTGCCATCACTTTTTGAATGATACCCCTGTACATTCAAGAAGTAGCGGCTCCCGTATGTACAACAATGGATGAGGAAGTCCAAGCTTTAGCGGCTCGCCTTGTGCGCCGTTTGAAAGAGGTCAGAGCAACAATTACGATTGCAGAATCCTGCACTGGTGGCCTTTTAGCAAGTACATTAACCGATATATCTGGGGCTAGCGAGTGGTTTAACCAAAGCTGGGTTTGTTATTCATATGAATCTAAAATCCGAGAATTAAATGTCCAGCCAGAATTACTTGAATCAAAAGGGGCAGTCAATGCTACCGTTGCTATACAGATGGCAGAAGGTGCCAGAGAGAGGTCTGGAGCAGATATTGCAATTTCAATAACAGGCATTGCTGGGCCAATGGCTGAGAATTCAAAAAAACCAGTCGGCTTGGTTTATGTTGGCATTGCATCAGCACATTGGGCAAATGCCGAATCTGTGCAGATGGGTGGAACAAGACTCGAGAATAAAATCTCGTTTGTGCATTTTGCCTTGCAGTCGGCAATTGACTGCTGGGATAAGGCCAAAGTTCGACAGGAAGATGCGATTGCTGAGAAGAAGAAGGCAGCGGCGGATGCTGCTGTTGAGATGGCTAAGTCAGAGGCGGCAAAAGCAAGGCGAGCAGCAGANGCNGCAGCTGAATCACCNTGGCAAGATGAGTCTTGGCAAGATACAGGAAAGGCGATTGGAGATGACATGGATGTTGCCTGGCAAGGTGAGCCAGAATCATGAATCTTTGATTGATTTCCGAACACCTCAATAACATCCGATATTGTCTTGGGAGCATGGCGACCAGTTGGAGTGAGATATTCCCGCACTTGATGGGTGCGGGACTACTTGCCTCTCGTGGCGTCAAAGAACGTCTTGAGAAACATGAGGACCCGATTGGCTTTATCCAATCTCTCCGCTCAAAAGGAGTAAAAGGGCAACTGACATTAGACATGATTCCACTAAATCCGGGTAGAGTGATTGCCCCTATCGCAGAGGTTCCTTTGGAAAATATTGACATGCGAAATAACATGCCTGATTGGAAAAGAGAAGATTTTCCAATGGATGCCTTGGATGCTATGATTGACATCAAAGTGCATTATGATATCACTGGCAATAGCATTACTGAAGGAAAAATGGGAGACATTACAAACGCATTCAATGATAGGTTAGAGCGACTTAGAAAGCTGATAATTGCTAATTCAAATTTACCAAGAAGGCCAATGGAAATCGCTAGATTGCAAGCCGAGAAAAGTAGATTTCAAGCAAGAGAGAATATTGCTGTAGCAATAGGCTTAGTCAACGATCCGAGGCATACTAAAAATGGACATCTTATGTTTTCAATTGAAGATTCATCCGGTGAAATGAATTGTTTATTGATGAATAGGACTGGTGAAGATCGTGTAATCGAACATGCACAAGTTGTTGAATCTGGTTTGATGCCAGATGATGTAATCGGTGTATCGGGTACATTCTCTCAGACAGGCGACCTGTTTTACATCGATGATTTACACTTCCCCATGCAGGATAAACATGACAAAAAGTTCGCTGAGCAAGGAGTTTCTGTTGCTTTCTTATCAGATATTCATGTAGGTAGCAAAACCTTCCTTGAAGCACAATGGCACAAAATGGTCAGATGGTTCAACACGGACCCGCTTGCTCGTACAATCAAATACCTAGTTCTATCAGGAGATTGTGTTGACGGAGTGGGAATCTATCCTGGACAGGATAAAGAGCTTGCAATCAAAGATCTATACGGACAATATTCCCGTTTCGCTGAGTTGCTTGAATTGCTTCCAGAGTGGGTAGAATGCATAATGTTGCCCGGAAATCACGATGCTGTTAGACCTGCTGAGCCTCAGCCTACTTTGGAGCCAGACATTCAACAAGATTTCAATGCAACAACATTTGTTGGAAATCCTTGTGATTTCAGCCTTGATGGTGTAAGATTATTGTCATACCATGGCAAATCTATTGACGATTTCGTAGCTGGTTTGAGGACTGTAACCTATCGCGACCCTGTAGAAGCCATGCGTCAGATGTTGAGGCGTAGACACCTTGCTCCTCAATGGGGAGGAAAAACACCTCTTTCACCAGAGCCGGAGGATGGTTTAGTGATTAGAGAGGTTCCAGATATATTTGTGACAGGGCACGTTCATGGTCATGCATGTCTCGACTTTAGGGGTACTACGTTGGTATGTTCCTCAACTTGGCAAGACCAAACCTCATACCAACGAATGCTTGGTTTCCAACCGAAACCATGTATGCTGACAGTCGTAAATCTCGGGACTCACAAGTCGATTTCGATACCATTTGCGTGATTACCAAATATGGTCTTCCAATTCGCCGTCTGACACTACTTTTGTTATTCCTGTGATTCCCGATGTATCATCAACCAATAGAAGATGTATCGCTCTGTTGTGGATTCCTGACTCAAATGGTGTGCCTCTATGGTCTACTCCAATTAAGGTGCCATCTAATTCTGCAAACATCCATGCTGAGGTCGCATTTACTAGATCTTCTTGTTTGATTAAAAGCCATCTTAGTCCTTTCATTTCTTGGCGCAAATCACCTTCAATTTCGTGAAACCATCTTGAATACATAATTACACCCTGAATCTCAAAAGAGCAACTGCTCCGCCCATCCCCAACAGCTGTTCGCCAGCATCATGGTCAGTAGAGCATTGGACTAATTTTGCTCCGATATCATTTAATCCGCTTACCACTTTATTCCAATCTTCCTTGCGTACCAGGTCAGCACTAATTAGCAAGGTTTCTATCGCTCCTTCTTCAAGTGCCTTGTTTATCGCATCTTTTCCGTATGCAACTGCACCGTTTGTGGATATTCGCTTCCACACTTCTTCGAGCATAGTTGTCTCTTGAACAACAGCATGTTCGGCCAGAATGTCACCTGCTAATCCCTCTGAAATCACTTCGTTTGCTGCGCCCCTACCACCCATGCTTGTTGCTATTATTTTCTTAGCACCGGAAATTAGAGGTGCCAATTTTTCTCTTGCATGCCCAGGCCCACAAATAACAATTGGAGTTCCTTCCAATATTGTTTCATTTGCCTCATTAGATATTTTTTCGAAAAATGATTTTGAAACACCCTCGCTCAATTTTGCACCGGTATATTTTCCTCCGCCACGCATAGTCCATGTTGAAACCTCACGAATTCCCCTTCCTGTAACTTCGTACATTATCGCTTCATCCGATTCGACAACCAAAATGACAACTTTTGCACGTCCGCTTTCTTGGCATGCTTGTTTGATTAGGTCGTCATCGACATGCGGAAACCCTTTTTCTGAAATTAATTCGATTTCATCATTAACTTCAATGATATGAGTATGATGACTACCGATATCGAATTTTGCCTCTTCAATGATCCCAAGCACTCTAAGGTTATCAGAAAAGGTATGAAATTCACATGATTCAATCGAGAGACGAATCCACATTTTTTTTCTTTCAGCTGCTTTTGCTCTGCCTCCCTCTTGCCCAGCAGTAGTTTGGTCACGTCTCTCTCCTAACATTGCTAGGCTGCGACCTTTTGTGCATAGACGAGCCAATGTCCACAGGTCATCTTCACAATCGATACGAATTCGGTATTCTCCAAATTCGCGTTTGAGTACTTGCATCGTGCTTCACCCAAACACGCCGAGAAGGTTCCCATCTTCATCCATATCCATATCTGCAGCAGCGGGACGCTTCGGAAGGCCAGGCATTGTCATAATTTCACCGAGAACAGCAACAACGAAACCAGCACCCGAGTTAAGTCTGAACTCTCTTATTGGTACCTCGAAACCTGATGGCGCTCCTAGGAGATTTGCATCGTGTGAAAAGGAGTATTGAGTTTTAGCCATACANACCGGTAGGTTTCCATAACCCCAAGATTTGATNTGTTGNANCTGTCTATCTGCCTTGGCATGTATATTTATTCCATCAGCACCATAAATCCTAGTTGCGACTCTGAGGGCCTTCTCCTCAATGGGGGTATCATTGTTGAATAATGGCGTGAATGGACGACCTGCAGCGATGTGATCTTGGCATGCTGACACCACTGCCTTTGCCAGTGCAGCNCCTCCATGGCCACCTTTTGCATGGACTTCTGTAAGGCAGACTTCAGATGCACCAGAAGCTCTTGCACATTCGATAATACAGTTCAATTCAGCGTCGGTNTCACTCGCAAATCTGTTTACAGAAACTACAACAGGCATGCCGAACTCTGCCATGTTTCTNATATGCCTATCCAAGTTTGATTCTGCACCNGCTTTTACAGCGGCAACATCTTCCTTTTCGATTTCTTCCTTCGATGGTCTTCTTGATGCTCTATCGCCAAATGCTCCTCCATGTAATTTCATTGAGCGNACAGTAACGTTCATNACTACACAATCNGGTGATTTTCCAGAATTTGCTGCTTTGATGTGCATAAATTTCTCAGCACCCATGTCGGAGCCAAATCCTGCCTCTGTAACAACAAAGTCAGCGGCACCTAATGCTAGTTTATCGGCGATAATCGACGAGTTTCCATGCGCAATATTTGCAAATGGTCCACCGTGTATAAACGAAGGATCTCCCTCGATAGTCTGAACAATATTTGGTAAAAATGCATCTCTGAGAAGGAGGGACATTGCTCCTGCGGCTTCGATGTCTTCCGCTTTTANGGGGGTTCCATCTGTTCTTTGGCCNATGACAATTTCTCCCAATCTTCTCCTCAAATCAGCATAATCTGATGCGAGTACAAGNATTGCCATGACTTCACTCGCTGCTGTAATGTCAAATCTATCCTCTCTTACAACTCCGTTCGCCGGACCACCTAGACCGACTGTGACGTTTCTCATTNCCCTATCGTTCAAATCTACGACTCTTGGCCAGATTATTCTGGTAGAGTCGATATTCTGTTGATTGCCATGCTTTAGGTGATTGTCAATCATTGANGATAGTAAATTGTGAGCACTGGTTACTGCATGTAAATCCCCCGTGAAATGCAAGTTGATATCTTCCATAGGAAGGACTTGTGACATACCNCCTCCAGCAGCACCTCCTTTTATTCCGAAAACGGGACCCATAGATGGTTCTCTAATCACNCATGTAGCCCTCTTCCCGATGCGGTTNAATGCTTGAGTCAGACCAATTGTGGTTACGGTTTTTCCTTCTCCAAATGGAGTAGGATTTACGCTTGTAACTAGAATGAGAGAACCTTGTGGTTTTGTAAGTCTAGACTTGAGGGCTTCCCAGGTAATTTTTGCTTTACCTGTTCCCATCGGCATTAGTTCGTCGTCTCCTATTCCAAGTTTCCAAGCAANTGCCGAAATGTCTTCCATTTTAGCTGCTCTTGCAATCTCTAGGTCACTCTGCATGCTCTAATGGAGCATTAGAGGGTTATAGAAACCACGGTCCCTTTAGGGACCGAAAACACCGGTTTCATTCCTCTTTCATGCTACCCAAGTAGTCTGGAAGGTCTACTCCTGCCATCTTTGCCACATCNTGTACTGGTGGTAAAGAGTGTATTANACTAGAAACAAAGTTTGCTGTTGAGCCCTCTCCGTTCCCAGAACCTGCTGAATCCCAGACGGTGATCTTGTCAATCTTCAGGTTAGANATCGCCTCGACTTGTCTCGATACGATTTCTTCAATCTTCTCAACCATCAAGAATGTTGCAGCAGCCTTTGCATCGCCGCCTGCGCTTGCTACTAAGTTGGAGTAACCAACAGCCTTTCCTTCCAGAACGGCCTGTATACCCTCTGCTTCCGCCTTGTATTTGGCGAGTATAGCATCTGCCTCACCCTTTGCGACACGGCGTTGGCGCTCTGCTTCTGCTTCAGCAGCAATCTCTATCTGAGTCTTTGCGATTTCTTCTCGAACAATCTCTTCTGCTTTCAGACGTTCTTGTTCTANACTGTATTGAGCTTTCTGAACTTCCATTTCAGCAGTCCTTCTAGCAACTTCTGCACGCTGCATTGCTTCCGCTTCTTTCTCAGCCAGGTTTGCGTTATACTCTGCAATATTTGCTCTAGATGTGTTTTCTCCACCGATTGCATCTGCTTCAAGTATGGCAACTTCCTTTCTTCTGTCTGCATCAGCCGCTTTCTTACCCTTCTCTGCGGATGCTTCATTTTCAGCNACTTGAATATCCCTGCGTGCATACGCTTCGGCTTGTCCGATAGCACCATCTCTGTCAGCAGCAGCGACATCTCTCTTTGCAGCGTTAACCGCTTCAGCAGCAGCCTTCTTACCGATGCTTTCGATNTAATCGGAATCATCAGTGATATCTGTTATGTTAACGTTGATTAGATTCAATCCAATCTTGTTCAATTCATGACCAACATTGTCACGGATTTGCTCAAGGAACAGATCTCTTTCTTTGTTAATCTGCTCGATAGTTAGGGATGCTACAGTCAGACGCAGTTGTCCAAAGATAATCTCAGAAGCCATAGATTCAATTTGTGGTGGCTTCAGGTGTAGTAGACGCTCTGCGGCGTTGTTCATGATTAGAGGATCAGTGCTTACACCGACTGTGAAAGTCGATGGAACATTGATTCTGATGTTTTGTATCGACAAAGCATTAGTCAATGGAATGTTTATCGTCATTGGAATTAGACTTAGTTTCTTCCAATCTTGNATCAGAGGCCAAACTAATGTAGCACCTCCGTGTATACATCTNGATGCTTTTCCGCCTCCGACTTTACCGTATACGACCAAAATCTCGTCAGATGCACATCGNTTGTATCTTGTTACAAGCAAAATTANTCCAAANGCAAATATGCTTCCAAATCCTGCAATCATCAGGAATAGTGTTGTTCCAGTATCCATTTTATTCACTCTCTTCTTTTCTTCCGGATGTTAACTCATCACCTTCACTTAACGGTTCAACGATTAAGGTTGAACCGATAACATCGACTACGACGATTAGNTCGCCGCTTGGAATAAGTTTAGTTTTGTCTTTACTTCTAGCGATCAATGTCCTNAGTGTTCCGCCAACAGCAACNTGGACTTCACCTTCTTCGTTTGGCCTGATTCTAGAATAAACGTGACCTTTGGATCCAACAGCATCTTCATGCTTCATTGTACCATCGGCTTGTAAATTTGAGATTCCTTGCATCATGTATCTTACCGTGTACAGGGATCCTGCAGATGCAAATCCTCCTGATATAACTGCCAGAATTTCTTGTTCGGTTGCTGATATAACAAACANACCTGTTAACCCAAACATCATGAGNGCAGCAGCTATGCCTTGCAAACTAAACAGTTCGAATGCAGTTGTGCTGTCCATCGATATNTCTGTGTCAAATGCAGTATCTACTATGCCTCCNAAGATATCTCCTACAAGCATCAATGCCATCATTGCAAAGAAGAACAAACCGCCAAANACAGCACAACAAATGAAGATTAATTCAATTACTGATGGGGCTGAAAAGCCCAGTGCATCAGCCAGCCAATCAAAAACNGCCATTGTGACCCCGTCCTTCCCTGTGTGTATTACTTAATGACATTATTCCCGTTGTTGTAATTNTCAGAATTTTCTTTGAGCTTNNACTTTTCAAAGATTGGTACCACTGAAACTGACAATCCTGCAATTATTCCACACAAAATTATGTTGATGTTTGCTGCATAGCATATCAAGAAAACCCAAATTGGAAGGAAGGTTATAGCAAATCTTCGAATGAATGGCCAAAACCCACCATAGAGTTCTTCCGAGCCATCATCAAACATGAGACCATCTCANACGAAGGTCCCTATCACCATTGTCATTATCCATATTCCAACACCGAACCATATTCCTTTACCTTGCTTAGAAATTTGATCGGGATGAACCTCTTTTTCCATGTGTTTCAATGGATTAACGAGCATATCTCTTTGTTCTTGCCGGAAAACTACGAGTGCCAGTATGAAACAAGCAGCTGCTCCGGTTCCGAATAAAGTCGTGATCGCTGTATCAACTTGTTCCATTAGTTTGAGTGAAAGCCAAATTTGAGTAACCGCCATCATGAACCACATGAATGAGCCTCTCTCAGCTGCTGCCATGGTTATTGCAGCACATGCTCCTTAAAGCAATTTTACCCGGTTTTCTTCAAAAATATCGTCTGATAGACTTATTCAAGTACTTCCTAGATTAGTTGTATACCATGGGGAAGGTGCGTCATGGAGTTGCAGGAAATCCTGTTTCCCACTCGCTGTCTCCTGTGCTAACGGCAATAGTTCACGCACATCTTGCAAGGACATCAGGAGTAAACCTTCCCGGCCTCAAGGGAGTGGTGGTTATACCAACTGATGGGGTTGAGAATGCACTTGCATGGGGATACGCAGGGGGGCTTCCCTCCCCCCCTGATTGGGAACTTGTAGGTTCACCTCTTGGTAAATTTAGAGCAAACGCTCTACTTGAGAGAGCAGTTAATGTTGCTATGGAGCACGAGGAAGCAGACCCGAGGTTACCAAACTCTCCACTTCCAGTCACAGAGTTTGAATCACACAGGTACCATGATGATGAGGTTTGGCTTTCTCTAACCTCTCCCCTTAAACACCAACTCTCAACAGCTGCTGTAAAATGTGTAGATAACGCCATGGAAATTAGATCGGTTAACACGATGAGATGGGATGGAAGGACTTGGTCAGCGGCATCAACCGATGGCCCAGGCATGATTATGGTTGCAAAGGCGTTTGGTTTTGATGAAAAATCAGTGATTGGAATCACAGGAGGTGGCGGTGCAGCACGCTCTGTAGCTGCCGCATGGAGTCAAAATGGTGGCACTGTAAAACAAGTCGGAGGTAACAGGTTACTCGAGGAGGATGGGCCATGGAATCTCAGCAAAAAGAAAGAAAATTTCCTCGTTGATTTTGAGAATGATAGCGGAGACATTCATGTTCGATATGGTTCAATGTCAGGAGGCTTTGATGAAAGAATCGAATTATTGTCTAAAAAAATCGACGGCAGGTGGTTACTCTGTGCCCAGCATCTACACTCTTGGTCAAGACTTTGGGCTCCGGAATATTCACATCACTTACCATCCCTATCCTTGTTAATGACACGATTGGTAGCAGTTGAGGTGCAGCTAAAATGAGAACCTGCTTTTTGTTGGCTCTGATTTTTTTGCTTCCAGTTGTTGTAGCAGATGAATTCCCTCAGCAATTCCAGAATTCGGGGTTTATTGGTTGGGATATCTCTGAAGATGAAAAGATTGGTGAGTTCCGAATTTCTTATCCATCTGTATTTGATGGTGAAGGCGCAAACATGGCTCAAAATGGTCCATTCGCAGTTGTAATATTTTTCACTGATGAAGGAGAAGATGTAGATCAGTATGTGTGGCTCCAAGATGGTCTAGCCCAGTGGGCCTACATCAGTCTTGTAATCTCTGATGAAGTAGACTGGGAGAGTATTGAGTACATGCTTACGGGTTGGAATAATGGTTCTAGCGAAGTTGTTCCGGATGCTCAAGGCATGTTTGCGTTGAATCATATCTCGTTATCTGGACATGGCGTTGGTGCGCATACTGCAGCGGAGATAGTGAAAAGTGGTGAACATCAAATCAACGGATTATTCGGTTTGGGTCTCGACGGGGCTTCTACCCAGCATACCTCCGATGTAATTCTAAGCAGACCTTCAATCGCTCTTTTCTTAACTGGAACAACCGATAATATTGCACCAGCAAGTGAAAATGTCAAGAATTACCTCAGTGATTGGCCAGGAGCATGGCAAATAATGTACCCGCGAGGTGCTAATCACATTGGATATCAAGAGTCAGATACATTTTTTGAAAGGTTTGCTGATGGCGATTCTACAATGGGAAGAGACGGTCAACAGCAACATGCTCTAGAGCATATTCTATCGTATCTTAACCTCTCACTCAAGGGGGTTGACGATGCTTACGCTGCCGCTTTCAATAGAGAGGACAAGTCTGTATCTTCTGATTCTGAAGCTTACATCGATGAAAATTTAGAACGTTCTCGGTTGTATAAGATGGATAACATATCGTCTGACAAACCATCGGTTATGCTAAATCAATCATTCACTTTATCTGCCGAGGTAACTATGAGAGATGGTACTCAAGCATTTGGGAATGTAAGTTGCTTATTGCCAGATGGAAGGTTGGTTATGGGGCAGTTGATAGGAAACATTGCATCCTGCACGATAAACGGCTCTTTCTTGTCTCCGGGTTTCTCGATGGTTGAGATACACATAGCTGATTATTCATTTTCTGATTGGTTGGGGTTAATGGTTGAAAGAATTGGTATGCCTCTCGAGAAAATTCAGCCGACACCAGAAATAAGTTTCAATCAGCACGGCTCAGTAGTTATCTATCCTGAGCAATTTGTCTCAGATCCTGATGGGGAAGAATTAGTGTTCATGAGTGCAAAATGGGTCGATTCAAATGTTACACAGTTAGATATTACAAATTCTGTGTATGAGATATTGATTAATCACACACAAGAACAGGAATGGGATGGAACAGTAGAAATGAATCTAACAATCGCAGCAGGTCAGGATATTGCGAATTTAACAATTAATGTCACTTTAATTCCTGTTAACGACCTGGTAATTCAAACCGACCTAGTACCTCAGCAGCAGTCAGAAGAGGATGGGTTGAACATTATCGTCGATTTCACAAATTACATTATTGATCCGGAAGGAGAAGAANTAGTTGTTGAGGTGTCAAGNGAGTATGACGGACTTAGAATCAACTCTAGCAATCCAAGGGCAGTGTTAATCGACCCACAAACACANTGGAACGGCGCTGAAATAATTGAATTTGATGTTTCTGACGGTGAATCCGAAAGTATCATTGTCACGGTCCCAATCAATATTGCTCCTGTAAATGACATTGTAGAATTCTCCAAATCTTCATTAGAAGTAGAATTCGAAGAGGATGGAGTACTGGTCTTGNATCTTGATAATTATACAATTAACGTTGATGATGATGTGTTAGTATACANTATTGAAGGCCAGCAGGATATAGTTGATTATTCAATTACTGGAAGCGANTTAGTGCTCATCGGTTTGCCTAACTTACATGGTGAAACATCATTGATNGCAAATGTAAGTGATGGGGACAACTATTCAACTATACAGATTGAGGTTACTGTAAAATCTGTGCCAGATTTGCCATTCGTACAAATCTCCTCGCTTAGTGATGATAGAGGAACAGTGTCGATTCTCTGGACAATTTCAGATAATGATGGGGCCTCAGGTTTGGTATATTCCGTNACATTAGCNGGTGAGGCTATCGAGGCAGGCACAGAATGTGTTGGAGTTACTCTGATGACATGTGCTACTTACGGGCAGGTTTCCAATGCAGG
Source organism: Methanobacteriota archaeon (assembly GCA_002694245.1). Classification (GTDB taxonomy): domain Archaea; phylum Thermoplasmatota; class Poseidoniia; order Poseidoniales; family Poseidoniaceae; genus MGIIa-K1. Next base: position 8,730 of record NZLM01000007.1, on the reverse strand, counting down.
GACATACACTGTGGAAGTGAAAGTTTGGGACAATGTTGCACAGGTTTGGTCAAACAATGTAACTCAAGATATTGTAGTCCAACAAGAAATNANAACACAGGAAGTNNCAGAATCCAATGGNATCTCTGATTGGATCTTGCCAATTGGATTNGGGCTAGTTGCAATANTATTGATNGCGTATTTNATCCAATCAAGAAGATGAATCACAGCGGAATATTTCCGTGTTTCTTTGGAGGNGACCATTCTCGTTTTGAGGACAGAATTTTGAGTGCACGGATTAATCTTAATCTGCTTTCTTCTGGCTCGATAACGTCATCTAGCCAGCCGTTTTTAGCAGCAACATATGGATCACCAAATTTGGTTTTGTATTCTTCAACAAGTTTCTGCCTTGTNTCTTCTTTATTCTCCTCTTCAGCTGCAGCAATCTCTCTCCTGTGTATAATGTTCACAGCACCTTCAGCTCCCATAACTGCAAGTTCAGCGGTTGGCCATGCAATGTTATAGTCGGATTGTAGATGCTTGCAACTCATTGCTAGGTATGCTCCTCCATACGCTTTCCTAGTGACGAGTGTCAATTTTGGTACGGTAGCTTCTGCGTACGCGAACAACAGTTTTGCACCGTGTCTGATTATTCCTCCCCATTCTTGTACCACTCCTGGAAGGAAGCCTGGGACGTCCTCAAATGTTACAAGAGGAATGTTGAATGCATCACATGTTCTAATGAATCTTGCAGCTTTTATTGATGCGTCAATATCTAGGCAACCTGCCAGAACCTTAGGCTGGTTGGCAACAACTCCGATTGTTTTGCCATCAAGTCTTGAGAATCCNATAACAATATTCTCTGCATAGGAGTTGAATAATTCCATGAANATTCCATCGTCAACTATCTCTTCAATCACTTTCACCATATCATAAGGTCTGTTGGGATTATCAGGAACTATGGTTGTCAAATCTGGGTTGAGCCTTGTTACGTCATCGGATGTTGGCTCAATAGGCGGACTGGATTGGTTGTTGTCTGGAAGGAATCCAAGAATGTCCGCAGCCAACTCACATGCCTCTNCTTCATCATCTGCTATCAGGCATGCAATGCCTGACCGGCTTGCATGAAGGGTAGCACCTCCCAAACCTGATGCATCTACTTCACCGNTGATGCATTCCGGCGTTTCCAAGGGTGAGGACATAAACAACTGACCGTGTTCTTGGCCTAGAATTGTGAAATCTGCGAGGCTAGCAGCAAGTGCTGAAACACTGACAACTGGGCCCAATACCAGAGATATCATTGGAATTCTTCCCGAGCATTGTACTAATCTGTCGAGTAGTTCGCCTGTACCAGCCAAGGCAGCAATTCCATCCTGTGCTCGTTGACCTCCACCATCCCAAATACCTACGATAGGTACCTTTGACTTTTCAGCCATTTCTACTACTTTTGCAATTTTCTTTGCATGCATTTCGCCCATTGAGCCCCCGTGCACAGAAAAATCTTGAGCAAAACAGTATATCCTTCTACCGTTAACTGTTCCATGGCCACAAACCACTCCGTCTCCAAGTGTCTCATGCATGAACATATTGTGGTCTGTGGTTCTATGGGTTAGAAAAGTGTCAACCTCTACAAATGAGTCTTCATCCAGAAGATTGCTAATTCGGTCTCNAGCAGTACTCCGACCAGAACTTCGAATTGCCTCCAATTTCTTGATGCCACCGCCTATTCTAGCCTGCTCTTGGCGGTAACGCAAATCCTCGAGCGCATCGCTCGATTCTTTTGACATGCCTATATCGAGAACTTTGAGGTTCTTCATTAAACCGGTTAGTTTCTCAGTGTTGTTTGGTTCTCTCCACACAAGTTATNTTGTAGAACAGACATTTCTTTTCCGTTCGATAGAGCCCAATGCAATTTCACGAGNAGGGCCTCTGGCGAAGATGTTCCACCNTGACCCAGTATGCCCATTTCTTGTTGATTCCTACCCTTGGAATAAACATTCAGATCTACAGGCCCGCTAATGCATTGATTGGCAATGACAATTGGGATTTTACATTTTGAGATAAATTCTGAGATCGCCTCATTTTCAGGAGCATCACCATTTGGATTCTCGATAGGGAGGTGGCCGAGCCCAGTTCCGTGAATCAAAATCGCTGAATATCCCGAATTCGATGCAGCTTCTAACATATCGCTGTACAGATGCGGGCCGGCGATAAATTGAGCAATTTTGATGTCCTCATTGAACTTGGTTGGTNGTCCAACTTCTCGATCACTTTTTCCAACCGTGTGAGTGTGGGAAATGCTACCATTATTGATTCTNATTTCGCCTAATCGTTCTCCGTTTACCATNTGAAATGCATCTCTCCTTGTTGAGTGCATTTTCCTGACTCCAACTCCAGGACTTACTGCGCATATACCATCTCCTGAGCCAGCATGCATTATGGTCACAGCAGCATCTCCGTTCCCATTTACCTCTGGCCCATTTGCTGCCCAGTAAACTGCTGAGATCAGGTTTTCAGTAGCATCTGAAGAGGCCCTGTCAGAAGAGCGTTGAGACCCAGTAAATACGATTCTACCAGCCGGTTTCTGGCCATTACCTGCGAATGCAAATGAAAGTGCTGAAGCGGATATGTGTAGGGTGTCTGTNCCGTGAGTGATGACCACNCCTACAGAGCCGGATTCGAAGGCATTGGTGCAGGCGTCAATCATCTTGTTCCAATGTTGAGACCTTATATCATCAGACCACATGTTTCCTAATTTGACAGCATCAATATTTGCAATTTCAAGAATTTCGGGTACACTTGCTAGTAATTCCTCTGGCTCAAATCTTGCAATNACTGCTCCAGTGGCATAGTCAACTTTTGAAGCGATTGTTCCTCCAGTATGAATNATTGTGACTTTAGGCAAGTCTTGGTTCTGCTCAATTGGGCTTGTTTCACTGGTAGTATGAATTGAATCTCCAATTTCTGTTATTGCGTCAATCATTTCTAACGGATAACTAACGTTGTAGCCATTAACTAGCTTAANGGTGAGATGGTCGTCGGCTGCACCAGGTANAACTACGCCTTTGAGCGTCGATTTTCCATTGGGTCCAGATGTCTGTATCTCCACCCTCTTCCCGATNTCTGGCATCCCAACCATGCAGGATGGTAGGCGAGTGGTCTATTGAATGTATTTACACTAACATCGATTTGGATGCTTAAATTGGTGGTCAAACATTCTAGCGAATGATGATTTTGTTTGTTTTGGATTAACTCTCGACAGCAGGCATAGATGAATGNTGAACNTGTATCCTTGGAAAACCGTTAGAGTCACGAACATAGCCGAATGTATATTCCACTTTCACCTCTTCTCCCTCGGGCGAAGTGAAGAAATAATTGCCCATTGCAACAGCGGTTTCTCCGTTAAGAATAATATCGGAATTTTCAAACCTTACATTAGTCCATCCTTTAATTGCAAATCCTTTGTCCTCAGCACATTCNTTATTTGANGCAACAAAGTATGACATTGCAGAGTCAAAGTTNGGCCTAAACTGTTCAACGGATGCTAGAGTTGGTTTGAAGAGCACTTTTGTTAATCCGTATGCGTANAGGGATTCTACATGATTTTGTGCTACCTCCACATAATCATGGCCAAGATTATGTGCATTTGCGATAGCAACGATTCCCTCTCCCCAATTTTTCTGGGCTNCAATGACATCATCTAATGTAATCATACTATCAAACTCTAATCTAAACTGNCTTTGTAGGCATTACAAAATCTTTCTCAATCCTATNAATCAAAGATTTCNACTATTCTTCTTCTTTGTTGGATAGCGAATTAAGTTCGACATTTGATAGACTTGTAGCAAGAATAACCGATAGTAGAATGCTGATTGCAAGTAATTGCCCTGTTTGTCTTGCCGGNGGGAANTCAGCAAAAGTCAACAGAATGAATANGGAAACAGAGGTTATGGCTGCTCCCCATCTAGCAAAGTTGTCACTTTTTGTTTCTTTATGCCCTGCACTAGCATGTGACAGATAGTCTGCAGCAAAGCCCATTCCTAAAAGAACAGCNGGTGCCGTACTAACTCCTCGNTCACCAATAAGGCTAGCAAATCCATCTACTGCAGCACCAACTGCAATTGTCCCTATCGAGATTCGCATCGCTCTAGTTGGTGATTTTGTAACGAAGTAAGAAACAAAGAATACGCAAATTCCNGCTGCGAAAATCTGCAAAACTCTGGTNTTGTCAAATTCCTCAGCTAATGATGCACCAACTACCAATTCNCCACCAATATCTGATTCAACTTGATAGTTATCCATTAGANTTGAAACATCATCCAAGAAATCTAAAGCGGCTTCTGAATTGCTNCCATCAATGAATACAGCAATAACAAAAGCGGTAGTTTTTCCNTCAATTTGTAACCTGTGGTCATCTAAAATTGGGGTTCCTTCTGTACTTTCAGATGTATAGTCTAATGTGCCATTCAATTGGTTTTCGTACCCATAAGGGGCTCCCATTACTAGCGGNGTTTCATACAAGCCAGTTTCNAATGATATCACACTAGGATGGTCTCCAATCTGTTTNTGTATATCGANTAATTTCAGATAATCAGCATGGGAGTTACCCTCCACATCAACAATNATCCAAGTTACTGTACTGGAAGCGATGAGATATTGATTTTGTAATTGTTCAAACTCATCTAATGCTGGATCATCTTCTGAAAGAAATTGGTTGATATCAAACACCTCGACTCCCGGGGGAGATACTAGAGCAACAATTGCCAATAGTGTCAGACATGTCGGCCATGCCCACTTAGATTTGTCATTATTGGTTGTTAATTTGGTTGACAACTCTTGATTAATTTCTCTGCGACTTATGTAAAATTCTTCNANNACAAATCTAGTCAATAACCAGTCNATAAATACACCAATAATCATCATTAANGCTAGAGTATTTTGTGCTTTTATTGGCGAAAATANCGACAATGATACCGCAGATAACGTTGTAATCATTGCTAATAGAAGCAGAGAGCGGACCTCATTTCTTGTTCTCGATGATTTACAATACCAAAATGCTCCATCGACAGCAACTGCTAGAATAATCGGAAATGCNATNGCATCGATTATGGATATNTGGATTCCTGAAATNGAGAGGATACCAATTTGAGCTGTAATTACGAATCCAACACTCCCAAGCGTCACNGCACATACTTTCCAATCACGGATAATTAGNTACATTATTCCAATGAGGATTATTGCCGAGGGTATCAATATTGAATTTAGGTCATCNANAGCGACATTTTTGGATTTTTGAAATAGCATGTTTACTCCAACAGCCTCGAGTTCGAATTCTGTATTTTCGCTTACTTTTTCAGCCCAAAGGTTCAGTGTATTCCAGTCAACAATCTTTTGATNAGGGTCCGCAGACTCCAGCCATATCATCCAGAGAATTTCATTGGAATCAGGNGGCANTCTTTCATCAGCTCCGGGAAACGCTGGGCATGCAACNCCGAATGTAGCATCCTTNGGCAGTAGAAGCATCGTGGTTTGGAAGGCGTTTCTTTCTTCATCCGTTGATTGATTACCGCACCAACCTCCCTCGATTGGCGGCTGTAAAACATCAGACCATTTGGTNGCATTNTCCANACTTCTATTTCTTGAACTGAATGCATCTTCCCANGATTGGAATGGGGTTTGCAGTTTGTAAACAAATGTAGAATCATACTCCCAAGAAGTATCCGGATTTGAACCATTGAGCAACTCGTTTTCAAGTTTCATTAATTCCTTCATCACAGCAAAATTTCCTGTTACTGAGAGATTACTATCATGTTTAATTTTTACAATTAACTGGTTTTTGAAACTGTCAACTACAGTCTCCTTCTTGATACGTTCTTTGGCCTCGTCTTCAAAAATTAAATCGGTGTTAAGGACAAGTTCAACTGGCATTAATACAGCAAATAAGGCACATATTGCCATGGTAGAAACAATAGCGATTTTTCCTCGCTTGGCCTCCATACCGATTCCTCAAAGCAAACGTATTGCTGTTAAGTTGTCTACTTCCACTCAGACCATCTTCCGGTTGCGGGGTCCTTCCACCACCAGTTACCACTACCCTCAGGATACTCCGTGACCTCGTATCCATCCTGCATGTAGCCTGTATGGTTAGGAGGCGGACTTGAAGGTGGCATGCTTANTGNAGAACCAATCATTCCAGCNGTGTCTTGGTATTTGTCTTCGAACAAGGCTTCTTGTTCATACCANTCCNGATNTGTGTNGCCTTTTCGGACGAACATTAGAACACCGGCAATCACTGCAATCAGTAATGCAACTATTGCGCCTAGTGTGATTGGGTCCATACCTAAGATTTGATTTTCCGCAGAATCAGATGTAGATTCTTTCTCATCAGAATCCAAGTACGGACAGCCATTACCGGGCTTTGAGGTGTCAATCAACTGAGGGTTGTTAGCCTCCCAAGTCTCACATTCAGTCATGTCTGACATATCGGTTTCATCATTTTCATCATCAACTTCATCGCCCGTGTCGTTACCGCCTGGAACAATAGTACAACCATTGTTGTCTACAATATCACCAACAGGCGTATCAGGACACAAATCATAGATATCATCTACACCATCATCATCATCGTCATAATCCAAAACATCAGATATTCCATCNCCATCAGTATCAAGAGACTCTTCGACTTGACTTCCATCTTGGGTTACAGTAATTGTAAATTCAGCAGCGTTGTACATTCCACCAGATGCTCTAACTAGGAATGTTCCATCAAACAGTACAAAGGCAGTTTGACCATTTTGATCGGTCAAATCGCTTCCNATTGTGAAACCNTCCTCTATGACCACTACAGACAACATGTCTACAGGTAAACCTGTATCTTCCTCTGTAATCGTGATTAACATAGTGTCACCCGAGGATGGGTTTTCCGGCATGTAATCGATTGTTATATTCTTCATNACAAGNGGCTCAGGGTTAGGTTCAGCAATCTGGGAGCCAATTGCAGCACTAATNGTNGCAGTGCTTCCTGTGCCCTGTTGTACCATTGCTAGTACNGTGTAGTTGCTTGTTGGAGANGCTAGGTGTGGCAGAGTCAGGTCAGCACTGCTTCCTATTCCCCATGCTATTGAATTAACATCNGCGAAGAATTCATCGAACAGTNCAAACGCATCATCTTGGTTAACTTGTTGATTAGCGTCGCAGTTGTCAAATGAGTCGTATTCATAAGGTCGGATTTCAAATTCAGAGTTTACATCTGTATTGGTTGTTAATGTATACTCCTCATTACTATCCAAGTTGAATAAACCAGTCATTTCACTTGAGCCTTCCCAAGACTGTTTCCAGTCGACCATATTTCCAGATGAGTCCATCTGTTGAATGGGCTGTACTTCATTTCCAGCAGAGTCGGTAAGCACTACATTTGATGTATCAATTAGATTCTCCATTATCCTGTATTCTGAATCGTACCTGTGCTGCAAGTAAATCATGTGATTGTACTGTTGACTCTCATAGTCTGGTTCGATTTGGATTTCCTCACAGACTCGCTCTGATTTTTCATTCTCAGCAACCCAACCCACATTTTCACGGATTCCTTCGTAAACTAGCGAAGTAAATGAGGCAAAATCTATGCTTGCTGGATCGAAACCTAGCTTTGGAACGGCAACAGCGAAGATCCTGCTGGCTTCACCATCTTCAGCATTTAATGCAATATTTGTCGTTTGACCAGGTCCAAGTGATCCCATCATGTCAAGTTGGCTAGGGTCTTTCAGTACGATTCCAAAGTGAATGGCTTCTGCCATAATCTGGCCATCAGGATTTAGAACAGCGATTCCAAGTAATGACATCGGGGCTTCAAATCTAAGTTCTTGATTCCTTGAAGTATCTCCTGTTTGGAAGTTTAGGGTTTGAGGATCAGGCTCTCCAATACTATCCCAGTCTATGTCTGGGAATGCAATGTCTAGTTTGATTGGAGCAACACCTATCGTTGCATTGAATTCACTATACTCAATGTTTCTTGGTTCTATTGTAATAGTGTTTAGTCCGTTATTCGAGGAGTCTGCTATATACACAGGAAGGCCTGCAAATGTTGTAACTTGTTCCAATCCAGACACAAGCAATTCGCCGTTGGTTATGTATGCAAAGTTAAGACCAATTCCAGTCTTTATCTCGCCAGAGTCGAGGGTACCTTCAGACTGAACTATTGTCAAATATACACCCGGGTGTTCTGGAGTGAAAGTCAGTGTTGCAACTCCCTCAGAATCAACAGACATAATCTGCTCTGTTACAACTTCAAATGGGCCGTCAGTAATGAAAGTGTCAATCAGTTGTGGTGAAGGAGTAGATTGCTCATCCCACTCGAGATAGCAGTTTGAGCCACCCTTCCAACCAGTCCAATATCCGCCATCTTCAGATTCAGAATCTTCCTGCCAAAAACCATCGTATGTATCATAAGTTGTGGAGTCCGTATGCTGTGTACCAAATTCATCTGTGAAAGTAATGTCAATTCCATATGTTCCTGAATTTTGGTATTCATGTGATGCCCAGCTACTCGGATCATCTTCCCAGTCGTTAATTGTGAAATCCTCGGATGCACCATCTCCCCACTGAATGTTAACAGACTGCAAATCAGGCTTATCGAAGCGTTGCATATCGTTTTCGAAATTTCGGTATTCATAACCCATGTCAACATAATTACCATTCGAGTTACCTTGTGTACTAGCACATCCTAATGCACCGGGCAATGCAATTTGTCTGAAA
>NZLM01000006.1 GCA_002694245.1 Methanobacteriota archaeon | reverse complement strand
TTGATAATATTGAATTACCCAGAGAATTAGATATTGGGCAAGTATTTGTAAAATTAATTGTTAGCGGCATCTGCGGTTCTCAATTAGGTGAGATTTCAGGAGCAAAAGGTGAAGATAATTACTTACCTCATTTGCTAGGTCATGAAGGATGTCGCTAAAATTATTGTAATCTAATTTTATTTTTTCTGAGCTAAGTTTTGAGATTAATTCACAAAAACTTTGCAGCCCTGGTAATGATTTATTTTCCAGCTGATCTCTTTGTGTAATTTCATTCCAATCTATCATTTGGATAGTTGAATTTAGCCAGTCGACGACGCTAGCAGGAGGAGCATGCGTTGGTAATACTGCTCCTGTTGTACAACCGATTATTGGCTCGGATAATGCCTCCTGATCTTTTGAAGAAATTATTGGACTCATCCAGTTTGCGAGACAAGATAGCCACCATTGGCATTCTTCGAGCTTTTGTGCTCGCTCGTCCTGATCAACCCCCGCTCTAGGTGTTGCATTAGCCAAATTTGCTAGCCACCTTCTTAGGGCACCTCTGCCTCCTAGTAGATGGAATCCACGAGCGATTTCTGTGAGAACCTCTGGGTGTAATCGTGGTTTCCAATCTATCAATGTTGGATGCTGGATATCAAAAATCATCCAAGACATAGGGAGTTCAATCTGATTCCAAACATCGGTCAATTTCGACAAAGACCATGCCTCCTCACCACGGGGCAAGTCAGTGAACGAAAGAATTCTAGCAACATAGGCCGTATCGCTTACCATTACAGAGGGCTGTCTAATCGATATGCCTGAAGACTCAAGTAATGACGTTAATCGAAGTTTTGTTTCCTTCTCATCGCCGCTTACAACAACGACATCTCCTTGTATCTGATCTAGAATATTACCTAGTGCTAACGTTGTATGCTCGTGAAGATCACAACTCACTCTTCGAACTATTCTACCGTTTTCTTTACCGATTGAAGTTGACCATGGCTGATTCATATCCGGAGCCCAAATCTTGTGTTCAGGTATCCATGGAGGCAAGGATTCCTCATCTCTGACTGGAGATATATCTCTGATGTATTCGCCATGGAATCCCAGTCGGTGGGACCCAGGATTTACTATTTGGTGAACACCAGTAAATTTAGACAACTCGTTGATAATCTCGATAGTTACTTCGTTCAACCCAGGTGGGTGATCTAGCATTATTATGCCTTCAACATCATTAATTGTAAATGGTGCATCTTTAGCATGCTGAAGGGCTTTCCATACAGTCCTTTCAAACCTCAGTGGGTGTATTGCTTGAGAATCTTTTTCGATTGATTTCAACACATCGTTACAGGATTTTACTCCTGGATCGTTTGACCAACTCCATGGTTTCTTCAGAGTAACTGTCTCTTGGTAAAGCGCTAGCAACCTCCTAGTTCTTGAGCGCGTCCAAGAGTGACTAGGGTTAGAAAGTAAGTGTGGGAACTTGAACTCTTTTGCAGCATTTCTCAGAGCAATATGTGTTTTTTCAAATAGTACTCCATCATTTTCTAACACAGTGGGTAACCGTAAATCGATATGCAAGATGCCGGTTAACCTCTTTAGAGTTAAGTGATGAGTTGTGTCAATAGACCTTCCATTTCCGAGTTTGTTTAACTTCTCAAGGGTTCTAGTTCTACTTTCTTCACTTGGGTGGATGACTAAAATTCTTCGCCCTGAGAGTAGGGCTTTAGTTAGCCAATCTGGCATAGAACGACCGGAAGGTGTTGCCTCCATAGAGAGGCCCGGAGATTCTATTTCAGTCATACTCGACATATTTTTGCCCGCCAACGGGTCGACTGAGTGTCGGTGGTTCTTGAACCCACCCTTCAAAACTCTTGAGAAATCATTGAAAGAGTAGAGGCGTTTAGGATATTTATGCGCAAGTCTGTTTTCTTGATATCAGTCTTACTTTTTGTTTCAATTATCCCCGCTTCAAATGCAGGTAAACCAGTAACATTGGAACAAAATGGAGCGGTATTTGGTGGATTATATCTCGATGCAAATGAATCAGGAACAACAAACTCACAACTTGGTGACCTTCCTGCGATTGTTGAGGACTATACTGCCACATGGTGCACTAATTGCTTGGATGTTGAGGAAGCATTGTATGATGTAAAGGATAATAATAACATGAATGTCTACCACTTTCACCGTTTCATAGGTGAAAATGAAGACCCTCTTGGATCACAAGTAGGTGACGACAGATGGATAGAGAGATACGAGCACAGACTTCCACCAACAGCGATATTCAATGGTACAATAAGACAAATCGGTAGCGTTCCAGATGGAGAGTCACTTCAGGCAGATTATACTAATAATCTTGCAAATCCACTCAACCTTGGTAATGGAATTTCTGCACTTACCTATGAAACCGGTGTAAACGGTAGTAGCCCCACTATCGCTTGGCATCTTGAAATAGATATGAGTCAATTTCCAAATAATTCGAAAATAGAATCATCCATTTGGGTTGTGGAAAAGACTGCCTATTTCCCAGATGGAGGTAATGGCAAGCAACACTACAACCAGAGTGTTAAGACAATTATTACGCTTGGCGAGAGCCTGCAGGGCATGATAGATATCACACTCCCTGATGCATATGATGAAAATGATTTGGAAATACACCTCATCCATGAGGTTATTCTTCCCGAACCTGTAGAACAAGATCCTGAGGATGCGAATTCAGACTCTAAAGATGACGAATCAATGCCTGCCATCAGTGCAATCGCTGTAATTTCTGCAACTATGATTGCTGCATTTATTGTGCAGCGAAAGCTGCAATGATCCTTGCGACATCTTCGTCTGTGATGTGCAGATGGATTGCAACCCTTACTCTATTGTAAGGTAAATCGAACATATCGATTCCGTGTTCTGCTAAGGATTCAACCACGTCTGCTGCAGGTATCTTACAATTTACATANACTAGATTTGATTGTACTGCTTCCAAATCAACGCTAAAGTTTTCCATCGCATCTATGGCTTCTGCGACTCTTCTAGCTCGAGCGTGGTCTTCGGCTAAGCGATCTACATGATTATCAAGAGCATAAAGAGCTCCCGAGGCGATTATCCCCGCTTGTCTCCAGCCGCCACCGAACATTTTTCTCCACCTGTGAGCCTTATTGATGAATTCTTGTGACCCAACTAGAACTGATCCAACTGGAGCTCCCAACCCCTTTGAAAAACAAATCGATACTGAATCATAATCTCTACACATCCTNGATACATCTACNCCAGTCGCAATCGCTGCGTTAAAGATTCTAGCACCATCGATATGAGTGCCGCANCCATTAGCTTTCGCAACCGCTGCAATTTCNTCNAGTGCATCTTGAGTGTAACACGCACCGCCGCCAAGNTTTGAGGTGTTCTCCACACAAACCAATGTTCCGTCAGGGTAGTGTGAGCCNGAGCCTTCTGCTTTACGAATAGCCTTCTGAACCTGTTCTGCAGTCATCAGTCCTCCTTTCCCTTCTACGAGAGAAATTGATGCTCCGCACAATGCTGCATAACCGCCTCCTTCATACTTGTAGATGTGAGCTGTTTTATCGCAAATGATTTCATCACCTGGATTGGTATGAGTTCTCAGAGCAATCGCATTTGCCATTGTACCACTCGCTACGAATAGTGCTGCTTCTTTCCCAAACATCTTTGCGACCCGGTTCTGTAGTTCTATCACTGTTGGATCATCGCCTAAGACGTCGTCACCGACAACTGCTTTTTCCATAACTGTGCGCATTGCCACAGTAGGCTGTGTAACCGTGTCGCTTCGGACATCCACCCTGTCAGAATTGTACTCGCGCATGACCCTCCCAGAATGCCTTTACTCAAAGCAATTTCAGGTCGCCGGTTATTGCATCCACCGCCAATCGGGGAGATGGGCCAATACCTAAAACGGTCACAGTTCCTGGTGGAATCTCAGTATGGCCTGCGTCTTTTACTAAATCACAAACCAGTCCTGCTGTGAGGGCTTTAGCGTATAATTGGCGTAGATGTGCTTCATCATCTGCTCGAACAACTATCTTTCTTGCTCCCACATTATTCCATCTTTCATACAATCTGACGGCTTTTTTCCTCGCCTTGATAGCACAATTAACAGCAGCATGAGAGCACTGTGCTGCTAGTTTACCCTTTGATAATTTCAGATCGTCACGAGTCACTAAGACCATCGTAACTTCACTGAGTGGCGTTGACATCATAATCACCTACTGGGATTTTCACAACTAAATCATCAACTTCAGCGAATAATAGATTGGTTAACCAAGGTGCGATCCAGACGGCTGAGACAACACTTGCTAATGCGTGTAAAGCATCGAATGGCAGTCCATTGAGAATGTATATTCCAAACTCAGATAACGTCATTCCCGGGGTATATATCGACAAAGATACCCACCAATCAAAAAGAATTGAGCAAACAATAGCTACTGGAATTAGTTTTGACATGTTTACGCTGTTTTTAGAAATTAGGTTAAGACGAGAGCCAGTAAAAGCAACGGCTGCCCAACCGCTTGCTTGGAACAAAGTCCACCAACCATGTGACAAGATAATGTTGGATAAGATAGTGGCAATAACTGCAAATGCCATTCCTCGCCTTGCGCCCAATGTTGCTCCCATTACCAGACACATCACCGTTAGTGGCTGGACATTAGGGAAGGGTTCCAACAATACTCTACTGGCGGCACCAGCCACACCTATTGTTGCTAAAACAAGAATTTCTCTACCTGCAGATTTTGTTGGTCTGCATAGTAGATAGAAGGAAACTGCGAGCAACCCTGCATTGACAAATAGCATTTCATATGGGGCAAGAGTTGGTCCATGCACGCCATCTGTCAGTACCATGTTACAACGCTAGCGGGCACACATCTTGAACTTCACGCTGATGACCATCTGATAACTGAGTCTTCCTCAATCTCTGCATATGTCATACCTACCGTAGAGCGCTTACCGTCCACAGTAAATTCCCAACCGTTACCAGTNTNCCCATCNAAGGATGTTATCCAATCNCCAAAGTCGTAGCTTTCCTTCTCNACAACAATTCCTAGTTGAGACGTTGCTGCGTCTGTTAGATCCTCAACATTNGTGTAACCTTCCAATCCACCAATAGATCTCTCTCCNNCAGGCATTTCAATTACAAATATTTGAGTTCCTCTCCACTCATCTGGCCAATCCTCATCCCAGTCTTCTTCGCTATCTCCTAATTCTTGTAACTGCGTTGACCATTTTGTGCTAAGGTCCGGCAAAACAGAGATTCCAATTACTAAGAGAAGTAATAGACCAAATTTGTTGGCCATTTGGTAATTCTTTCTTATTTGAGAAATCCCTGTTGCGATAATTAAAATTACAACGAATATGTGTATTGGATTTATCGAATTCTCGCTTGTGATTTCTTTTTCTTCAACAACTACAGGTTCCAAAGATTGAACTGATTCAGGAATGTTGTGAACCATTAGTACGCCATTGTCATTGCCCAGCACGATTTCTCCATTGTTGCCAAAACCTGGTCCTGCAGTTGTGTAAGTGTCGTGAGTTGTATTGTAAATCTCAATGATTTCTCCAGGAACTCCAGTACCCCACCCTCCCTCTTGTGTATTTCTTGGAAACCAAATTTTATGAGTGCCGTCAGAGGTTTCTTGGCCCACGATTTCACCATTTGAATAGAAGTCTGACCTTCCTACGATAGAGCAATTTTCATCGCAATTTATGTGAATAACATGGGAACTAGTTGCAAGGTAAATGTCGTTGTCGATTTGAAGAGGTATAGCTGGCGAGGAGCCCTCTTGAGAAAGTAGTATATCATCCAAATAAATCTCTGATGAGGTTGGTAATTGGAGGTGTACGAGTACTCCATATGGCGTGGGAATTGGTGAATGGCGAATCTTACCTTGATTGTAGGAAATATTTGTCACACCACCATCCTTAGTAACGATGTTGAGTACACCCTCCTCATTCCCTAGCAGATAGTATGTTTCGGTAACTGTGACTCCATTTCTCCAGCCTAGTTGTGGTAGATCAACTCGAAGTTGTTCACTCCCATCACTCAAACAAAATACAGACAGACCTCTCCTTGTAGGGACTACTATTTCGTCACCATCTAGTGCCATTGAACCCGTTATACCCCAGGTAATAACCTCGGTTTTCGAACTCCATATTAAACCTCCAGAATTGTAATCTAGTGCGGTCACTAATCCATCAGTCCAACCAACAATTAGCATGTCTGACCAATTGCCACAATCTCCCTGTCCGCTTGGGACAAAGATTAGCGGACTCATGTCATGATGTGTTGAATTTTGACTCGTATATCTCCAGTTTTCTTGTCCCGTATGGATATTGAAACTGTAAACAGAAGGTCTGTCTTCTCCAGTCCAGAAGTCTGATGTTCTCACGATTACGTTCTCTTCAACAACTAGTGGCTTAGTAGAGATGTATCCATTTTCTAAGTCGAGTTCCCACTTGCTCATACTTGCATCTGCTTCGTAAGCAGGTAAGAATGAAAGAAATATCCCGACTACGACAAGCGAGAATAATAATCTCATCACAAATGCCTCATAATCACTTCTTTCAATAATGCACTAACCTGTTTTCCATCTGCTGCGCCAGCACATTCTTTCATCACTATACCCATCAATGGACCCATTGCGCCCATTCCTCTTTCTTTGACAAAATCAATACGACTATCAACAACCTTCTCAACTATTGTCAATAAATCACCTGAGTCGGCAGGTTTTAGTCCCATCTCTTGTGCTTTTGCAGAAATCTGATCCATGCTTGGATTCATTCCCGCAAACTCTTCAAGAATTGGTGCGATTCCATCTCGAGTGATTAGTCCGTTTTCTTTTGCTGCGAGCACCAGCGCCATCAGACCATAGTCTCCCTCATTCTCAAGAAGCATAGTAGCCCATGCCTTTGCTGGAAGACCGTTTTGATGAGCAATAAAATGATCATCTAATTCTCTAGACAAAAGCTGGTTAGCCTGATCATTACTGATTGAGAATGATTCCAGTCTCTGCGCTCTTTCCTCTTGGGTCATAGGTAAATTTTCAATAATCTTACTCCAATGTTCAGAGGTAATCACCAACGGTGGAATATCGGTTTCAGGATACATTCGAGCGCCGCCAGGTAATGGTCGCATTGGCGAAGTTGTGCCATCTTCTGGCGAACCTTTCTTGACAACAACGTTCCTGACTTCTTTCGGTATTCTTTCAAATGCTAACCTCGCTCTATTTAGCACGCTTTCTAAAGCTAATTCGGCTTGCCATCTTGGAGCAAGGCATAGAACAAACGCATCCACTCCTGATAATAGTGTACGTGTTTTATCTACAAATTCTTGATCTATTCCGTACGCAGGGAGCTCATCAGAGTGGTACACTCCCGCTACTCCGGCAAGCTTTGCCGCACCTGCTAATTCCCTTCCTAATCTAGGTAATTGTGCGCCATCAACATCGAATTCCTTAGTACCGATATAACCACTAAAACCAGGCAATGGAAGAGCCATCATAACAAAACCTTCTTCCATTCCCTGCTCTACTCTTTTTGATTTACAACTTGTGAATGCTTCACTAACATCGATGATTTCATGCGGAAGAATTTG
The DNA here is from genome assembly GCA_002694245.1 of Methanobacteriota archaeon. Lineage (GTDB taxonomy): Archaea > Thermoplasmatota > Poseidoniia > Poseidoniales > Poseidoniaceae > MGIIa-K1. The sequence continues at coordinate 565 of NZLM01000006.1, read as the reverse complement.
TTTGACTACTTGCTCTATTGAAACTGATTCCTTCCTTCTATCAGATGATAATAATGGTAGATTGTGATTTGTTCTCAGTGTGTTTGCTAACCGATAGAAATGTAATTGTCTTGCCATTTCGATTCTAATTATTTTAGGAATCCATTCCAAATCCTGACAGCCCTTAATTTCAACACGGTCACCGCACATAATTGAGACATTCAGATCCTGTCGAATACTACCTAGGCCTCTTCTTACTTTGCGAGTGTCTCTAAGAGTTCTGCCGAGTGCAATTGAGGTTTGCTTTGCGTGGTCTGGAGATTTGACATCAGGTGCTGTGGCGATTTCAATTAATGGAATGCCCAACCTATCTAAATTCCAAGTAACTATCTCACCATCTGGTGTAAGTTTGCTGTCCAGCTTTCTTGCGCTATCCTCTTCCAGACACAAAACATCAATCCCAACTGGGCCACCTTCAGTCTGTAAAACCCCATCAGTAGCAACCAATGTTGTTCTCTGGAATCCACTTGTGTTTGAGCCATCGACGACAGTTTTACGCATGGTTTGTAATAGTGGCACAGGATGA
>NZLM01000005.1 GCA_002694245.1 Methanobacteriota archaeon | reverse complement strand
CCATTGCTGCTGTTGTTGCTGTGCCTGCCACTGCTGCTGTTGCTGCTGTGCCTGCCACTGCTGCTGTTGCTGCTGTGCCTGCCACTGCTGCTGTTGTTGTTGTATCTGCCACTGCTGTTGTTGCGTTTGCGTTTGCTGCTGCACTGGTGGTTGCTGTCTCTGTTGAATTCCTGCTCTGACTGGTTTTACAGGTTTTGGAAGAGCCATCTTTTCGATTACTTCAGGCTTTGATTTCAATTCATCAAGAGTTACCTCGCCATCTCCATCAATATCTGCTTCTTCGTGCAATTTCGCTGCTTCCTCTAAACCTAAGCCTGTTGCCTCTACAACTTCCTCGACTGATAATCCACCGCTATTGTCTGTATCTGCCGCTGCGAAGGCATCGTCCAAACTAGGCTCTGGTTCAGACTCCTCTGTTTCAAGAGGCTCTGGTTGAACTTCAGGTTCAGGTATGACTTGGACCTCGTCGGTAACTACTGCTTCTGGTTGAATAAATCCAAATGCTCCGGCAAATGCATCATCAGTCTTCTCAGATTCCTTCCTGTCGTCGACTGGTACCAATGGCTTCTCTACTGCTGGAAGGGGCACTGCTTTTTGTTGAGTTGGTAGCGGTACTGATGCTTGCGCAGGTTCTACAACAGCTTCAGCGCCAACTTCTGGTTCAGGTGATGGTGCTGGTACAGAAACTGGTTCTGGCTTGGAAACTGGTTGTTCTATTATCTCCTCGGCCTCTACAGGAGTAGGGGGTACATATGCAGTTTCAACCTGTTTTGCTTCAGCGGTGTTGGATGCTAAACTTGCGATAGGAGTTACATGGCCAGCGACATCAAATGCTGCTCGAATTTCAGACGATAGAGAAAGTAATGCTTCCTTGTTCGCTGCAGGGTTTAGCATCAAGGATTCGACGCCCTTGAGGTACTTCGTCGCCTCACCTGCACCTCCAGTTTGTTGTGCGATTGCAAATAATTTGAGCAAACGCATTGGGTCAGCAATTTCTTGTAACTGACTAGATTCGTCATCAGAGAATTGTCCGTCGCTGATAGCCAATGCCAATTGCTCAGGAAGTGTCATTACACCTAAATGACCTGCAACAAGGAAGTAGATCTCGCCTCCCTCGCAATTCAACCTCTCGCTCGCTAATTCGAAGTCAAAATCTCCGGGCTTCAAAACCAGATCTGAAAGTAACAGGAAGAATTTCTCAAATGCGTCTTCACGTGACATCTGCATCATTTCATGCAGAGCATCCGAGGATTCGAAAACACCGAAATAAGCTGCTGCTTCGTCTACTTCAATGCCTTCAGGCATCGAGACATCTGCAACATCATCGCTCATCATTATCCCTCCATTTTTTCCCCGAACTGACTTTCCTTATTGAGTGTGGTGTCTCTGTTTAATTCACTGCTTTGACAAATCAATGATTGCTCTAGATTGTGGAGCGGACCAACCAGTGGTTTGCAATTGCATCAATATGCCTCTTTCAGACTCTCCATCCCTGAGTGCACCCTTGGTCCAATCTACCGCAGCTTTTCTGTCTGCTAATTCTTCCTGAGCAAACAAATCCGGGTCGATTACCACTCTAGATTTCTTTACTGGCTTGCCATCAACGATTTTCTTCTTTGATACTTTCTTGCCACGCGGGGGGCCTGCAGGGTCTGGTCCTCTAGGAGGCATTGTTGGGCCCCTCGCCATTGGTGGACCTGTTGGTGGCCTTGCACCTGGTGGTCCTCTTGGTGGCGTTTGACCACCCGGTGGTGGACCACGTGATGGCCCTGATTGTGGTGGGCCTCGAGGAGGTATTGCAGATTGTGGTGGACCTCTTGACTGTAATGGAGCATTTCTTGTTGAGTTGCGTTGCGTATTACGACCAAGAACACTCGCCATGAAGTCATCCTCGTCATCCTCATCATCATACCAATCGTCATCATCGTCATCGTCATCAAAGTCGAATTCACCTCTTCCTCTAATTCTGGCGATAATGAATACTAGAAGAATCAGGAATACAACTCCACCTCCACCTGCTGCGGCAAAGAAAATCAATGGTTCCATACCGAGTATTAGATCTTCTTCTTCGTCTGAACTAGATTCGATTTCTCTCTTACAGCCGCTTGGATAAACCTCAACCCCAGGTTCGGTATTCATACAAGCATCCACATCGTCAAAGACACCATCTCCATCTGAATCAGACTGATAGTCTGCACATCCGAAGTTCGCTCTTGCTTGAGCAGTTCTGTCTCCTGCTGTACTAGTATTCAAACACTGATCTGGATCGTTTCCGTCTGGATTGTCACCCCAACTATCGAGGTCTCTATCNTCCCATTGGGTACCATCACTTGGGAATTTATCATCACCCAAGAAGTCGTGATATCCNTCACCATCAGAATCNAAACAACCATACCTATTCTTCATNGTAGANTTGCCCCATANCTCAGGACAATCATCGGAGAAATTGGCTCCTGGAGCTTGGGAATCTCCGTAACCATCTCCATCCATATCGTGCCACTGAGTTGAATCTAGTGGGAAAGCATCACCTTCATGCGTTTCTGTATCAGGATTGTAGGAATATGGACCCTTGTATCCATCTCCGTCTATATCCTCAGCCAATGCTGATTCATCTACACAACCTGTACTCAATACTGGCAAACCTAATTCTGTACCTGGACATTCATCCATCAAATCGTTAACGCCGTCTTCGTCTGTGTCTTTCTGAGATAAATTACATCCGTTCTCATCGATAGACAACTCGGGATTAGAATCTGGACATAGGTCATATGGATCGAATATTCCATCACTATCAGAGTCTACCTCAGTTTGTGATTCTGAGCACCCCACCTCGTCAACAACCTCTCCTATTGGAGTACTGGGACACAAGTCTTCTGCGTTAGATACGAAATCTTGGTCGTCGTCTTTTTGATACTCAGAACAACCGACCTCGTCGACTGATTGGCCTGCTTGTGTGTCATCACAAATATCAGAATCGTCACCAACGCCATCGCCATCAGTATCTGTAACTAATCCAAGTATCGGACAACCAACACCGAGTGTGCCGTTGATAACACCGGCATCATATGGGCACTTGTCAGGGTCTACCCCGTTCATGTTGTCTCCCCAGCCATCTCCGTCACTGTCTGCAACCTGAGTCGGCTCAAGTGGGAAGGCATCTGCTGAATCTTCTCTGCCATCACCATCTGTGTCAGTACAACCGTAATATGCTACAACTGCGCCTAATCCATCCACTGACGAGGTAGAATTACCAGCAACATCCGGACAATTATCCAAGAATAGCCCATCTCTGTTGCTGCCATTCTCTAACGCTGTCCAATTATTTGGATATCCGTCGTTGTCAGTATCATTAGCAGCTGCTTCATTGTTCGGGAATTTATCTGGATTGGTTGCTCCATCAGAGGAGTTGTCTCCATAACCATCTGCATCGGTATCAGCCCATTGTGTTGGGTCTTCTGGCCATTTGTCCGCACCGTCTTCGATATTCCATTCTCTGTGCGTGCCGAAGTCCGAAGGGTCTGACGANCCATCACCATCNGTGTCCACGCATCCAAGTCTGTCTCTCCATGAGAAACCTTGAACCCACCAACACTTGTCACCAAATTCTACATCAGACTCATTATCTCCATAACCNTCGTTATCGTCATCCTTCCACTGCATTCTGTTGTATGGGAATAAATCNGGAACGCTAACTTCTACTTCTCCAAATATTGTAACGTTACAACAGTCTGGTCCATGGTTGTCTCCAAATGAGTCTCTATCGGAATCCANCGCTTGTTTCCAATTTGTAGGATANCTATCTCCNCCAACGTAAACAGCATCGTTGTCTGACCATCCATCCTGGTCAAAGTCATTACAACCTTTTCTTCCCCACCAAGACATNCCATCATCGTTTACGCAATCGTCAGTCAAATCTGACCAACCATCTCCNTCNTAGTCTGCACACCCGAATCTATCGTAAATCGATGTACCCGCNGTGGCTGTGCAAGAATCTGGAAGAGGGCCGANTGGATTGTCTCCAAAACCATCAGAATCNGAGTCTATCCACTGATTTCCTAGCATTGGAAGATCGTCGTGAGAATCCGGAATCAAATCCTTATCTGAATCAGTAATAATTCTCATNGTATGNAAATCATCGCTAGATGAAATTGAATATGCAAGAGAAATTTTGCCGGATTCGAATATTAGCGGAACGCCATACTCGGTGAGTATTGATGGGAATGAGGTAGAAATCTGTGGGGTATTTTCTGAGATTGTAAATGTTGAAAGAACAAATTCTCCATTTGAATTCGTGGATGACATGTAGACTCTGTCCCCCTCAGAAGATAGATGGATAGGCGTATTCGAGTCTGGGACATCTGATGTAGTTTCAACCCAAGATCCGTTGGTGTTNGTAACAATACCTTGAACGGTATTGTTTGCATCNTAAANAACCACACCATTATCCATTGCTAAGCGATAGTTGTTGACCTCACCCAACATCCACGTCTGACTCTCAAGAGACCAATTTCCACCAGTGACGTTCCTTTCGTAAATCGATANGTAGCTATTATCTANTANTGCAAGAACGATTCTATCTCCATGAATNTCTAATTCAATTTCAGCATCGACTCCNGCTGAAACAATGTCACTAACCGTGCTGGTATTTTCTGAATATTCGACATACTGAAGCACAGTACTGTTGTTAGAAATGGCAACTTGAGCAAACATGAGGTGCTGATTCCAGACAGCATCGAAATCAGTTCCTACTGTTGTGTTCAATACTAACTCCTCAGACCATGAGGAATCGTGTGTAGATAGGTAAACCATGTAATCATCATTGTCAACATAGACCATTCGTGATTTGTTATTTTCATCGATTAACATCTGAATCGGATATGCCAAATCAATAGAGGAGCGTACAGTTGAGGTAGTAAATGTCTGATCCGATTCTACTGTGTAGAAAATCGATGAGAAATCGGGAGAGGCGTGACCCATCCTCAAGTTGCCATCAGCGTCTTGCGCTATGCCCATTTGTTTTCCTAATCCTGTACCGGAATTGAGGGAAATTTCCATTGCTGTATTTCCAGTTGCCGTCATTGAGATAAGTACATCTTGGCCCATCTCAGTCGATGAAGCCAGAATCAATGGCTTGCCTGCGCTCGTTATTCCAAATGATGCNGAGTTTACATGACCTATGTCACGAATGACCCACCGCCCTGAAGGTGTGCCATCTTGTGTATTTTCCATTATGTTGAGGCTTGAGTCGTTGAGCTTAACCAGAATTGTAGGTGTACCACGTAGGGTTGCATGCATCTCCAGTGATACAATTGGATGTTCGAATTCAAAGTCGACATACTCCCAATCTCTTTCTGACATTATTGTCAAGACTGGGACGAAATCNGCNCCTCTGTCTAAATCTCTNGATGAGTAGAGAATATCTCCCATCCCATCACCATCTAAATCCATACCTGCAAGGATATTCAGCCCGACTCTTTCTCCTGCAGCTGAACCTTGAGCGAATAGTTGTGTGTCGGTTCTAGGGCCATTTGATGAGCCCAAATATAATTCCACGACACCTGTCTTTGTGCTCTTTGGCATCATCATGAAGAAGTCATCATATCCATCTTCGTTTATGTCTCCTGCAGATGAGATTGTTGTTCCTAGTAAAGCATTAGCGAATGGTCCTGTTTCTGACCAATTCGATACTGGGCCATTGGCTGAGCCCGCCCACATGTGCACCTTACCCATGTGGAGCACTGGAGTGCTTGCGTAAAGTTCGCTCACCAGTAAATCATCATAACCGTCTCCATGTACATCTCCNACAAATTCCATCTCAACTCCATATAGCCTGCCTTGTGTCAAGACAACATGCGTCTTTACCGGGACTGGGACGATTCCAGAGGAGTTGCCCATGAAGAATTCAACAGATGAATAACCTGAAGGGTTATCGGTATTGCCGGTATTTGATATTACCAAATCTAGGTATCCATCTCCGTTTATGTCAGCGTTTCCTGCAACTTGTCGACCAAACATATTCCCAAATTCAGTTTGAGTTATGTTGGAATGTACAACCATAGAAGTGGTGTTGCCCTTCAATACCATCACNAGGCCGTTCTTAGTAAGCGATGGTGTTGTTTCATCCTCTNCGATTAGTTTGTTTGCAACTANTNCTAAATCTTCGCANCCATCTGATTCNACATCNCCNATATTNGTAATCAGCCATCCCAAATTATCCTCATCNCTGCCATTCATTTCCCACCAATTGGTTTCNGAAATTCCGTCTACAGTTCCAAGTCTAACGAAGACATGGCCNGAGTTGTTAATCGAATTTCCNGGCTCACTAGCTGCTAAATCGTCGATTCCNTCACAATTGAAATCTCCCACAGCAAGAGCGGTTCCAAGCATCGATTCGCTGTTATGCCCAACNAGAATTCTATCNGCTAAGTCACCTGGACCACTNGTTGAACCATAATGAATCGATATGGTGCCATTACCTTCAGGGTCAGAGTACACTAAATCGTCGTAACCNTCTNAGTTTAGATCTCCGCTTGCTACAATCCCTTCCTCGGAATCGTCGTCATAATCGATTATGAATTTAGGATTAGGGTCAATTCTGCCGCTATCCTTACCATCTAGGCTTCTTAGCAAAGACATTGAATTGTTACCGATATCATCGGATTTTGCATAGGCAACTTGCTCGATGTTGTTTGAATCCAAGTCCATTCCAACTGCATCAGAGATATTTGGATTCCTGGCTAAAACTTGCCTGATTTCCTCTGTTTCATTAAATCTCAATAGTTGGATATCTCCCAATTGTGTGTTGGTGTAAACAACATGGAACATGTCNTTTTCGTCAATCTGGACTTCGATATCACTCCCAACAGGTCCATCATCCAAGACNGTGTGATTCCAGTATGCTTTATTGAAAGATAGGTGGGATAGTTGTGATTCTAGATCTTTGAAAAGGATGTGAGNCTTTGATTCTGTATCGAAATTAATNGTTAATCCGGAATCATAGACATCTTCGGCAATCGTCCTCAGATGCCACGTTTTCTCAGAGTATACCGCATTNGGTTCAGCTAATCTAGCAAGCCTCAAATCATCATCATGGTTATACACAATCTGAATTCTTTTTTCGCCAGATATTGCGATAGCACAATCATCAGAGATTCCACTAACCCAACTATCTACCAGTTTGACATNTGTAGTGCCGTTTGTGTGAAATGTGTGAAGGTTGACATCGGACCCATTTGATGAGCAACTGTATCCAACTCCATCAGAATCAACTATNATATCCAATGCTGACCCTGAAGAAAGTCCATGGTTTGTCACAGACCAATGATCAATTATTGATTCACCTCTCACTGTCCAGTTCTTACCGTCAAGTTCTATCAAGTCGCCTTGTAAATCGTGGCCTGAGCCACTGTTGAAGGAAATNGATGAACTNCTNGANGAGNTTTTATCNTCAAAATNNACTACTGGAAATTGCAACATTGGTGCAGATATTTGCACCAAGAATATGGCGAGTACTGCGAGTGGAACTCGATTGTTTCGCCATGACATATCTTCTATGACAACATCCACCCTACTAAACTATTGCCAAAGATTGTGCAAACGGCCCCCTTAAGGGGGCCGCTGCATATTTTACTATCGAACCGCTTGAATGATAGTATCCTCTGGGCGTTTTATGGCCGGCATCACTTTGGTCGTNGCTAACGGTAATTGGCCACAAAGCGATTTGGTTGAAACNCTCTTGGAAATGTCGGATTTTACTATTGCATTAGATGGAGCTGCTGACAAATTCACGGGATGGGATATTGTGATTGGAGACATGGATTCAATATCAAATCCCAAAGAACATAAAGCCAACCAAAACCAAGAAAATACAGATCTCGCCAAAGCATTGGAAGAATTCGACGTCGACGCAGTTGTCGGCATAGGCGGAGGCAGATTGGATCATAGACTTGGAGNATTTTCTGCCTTATTTGAAACCGGTTCAGATGCAATACTATATTTTGAGGGTTGGAGAGCGTGCAGGGTAGACAAATCTGGACTAGAAATCGAGTTAAAAAAAGGCACAGTATGTTCGATTATGCCTTTTGGTTTTGTCAACAAAATAACATTGCAAGGAACAGAATATGAACTTACAGAACAGGATNTGCAAACCAGTACAAAAGGTGTAGGAAATACCTCTGTGTCGGATGTTGTTACCGTATCTCATGAAGGAGGAGATCTCCTATTCATTTGGGAGGCAAATGAGCCCTAATATGCCTGGAATATTCTTCCTTACCATCCCAAGTCTGAGCCCTTTGGTCTACCCTAGATGCTTCGATTGTGGAATCATAACCACCCCAATCNTCAATCAGTTTCAANTTCCAAGCAGCCCGAGCCGANTGTCCGGGAAGGATGGTTCTCCACATCCTTGGAATTCTTCCTGGAGTAATCAAGTTGACNTGGTCAACAATTGATGTTGTGCAAGCTGCACCTAGTGTNTGATACCATTCTGGAGATTCAAGTAATGAGTTNACTCTGTCGCACANTGCGTTGAACAAGGCCTTGTCTTTACCAGGCGGAGTTTGTACACGGAACAAATGGACCTTGTGNCCTCTTGCATTTGTCCTGAGATGTAGGGCATCTCTCTCTGTAGCNACAAGCAGGTAAAGTTCGTAAGCTCTCCACAAACCTTGCCAAGGATGGTATCTTTCTCCTATTTCTCGACGGGTCTCGAATGAGAATGTTATGAATTGTCCATCTTTGAACTCAAAGGTTAGCATCGTGTGTGCCAANCCCTTAATCTTGTGAAAGTGATCTACTACAAACCATATGTCTGAAATTTCGTCAATGTTTACTGTCGTATTAATCCACTTTGAGTCNTGGTCTCGCTTACTTTTCCAAGTAAAATCCCTGACGTTTTTTATTGTCACCTTAGAACCCTTGAATTTCGCTTCTGCATGCTTTTCACAATCTGAAACCCACTCCCGGTCTAGACGCGGTTCTTGTGCTTTCAATCTGACATACCTTTTCCACAAGGAGTTCACTGCCATAGCAAGCAGTGCTAGGCCGCTGGTTATCATTACCCAAAAGGCAATCTGTTGTAACAAATCACCACCTCTTCCACATCAAAGAAGAGCGATCCCACCAATCAACTTCACCATCGGGATGTCTTCGCCAAAGCATACCNTGTTCATCGATGTGCGTAGGCATTCCCTCAGCATCTGGCTCCCCATTCTCATCCAACATCGAGCTGGATAATTCATCATCTTCAGGACCCCTCATCATCANCACGAATACGGCNATTCCTAGGAGTAAAGAAAGAGCTCCAATACCCCANAGGCCAANAGTAGATGTTTCNGTTTCAGCACCTCTTGATAGTCTTGGAGCGTCCTCGTCGACATCTTGCAAATCCATTGGTGGAATGCGTACTAACATGGTGCCTTGAGTCGTGCTTATCTCCTCGTCNTTTGTAACAGTAAGTAGAACTTTATACACNCCTGCATCCCATTTTGAACAATCCAAATTACTGGAATTTGCNATTAGTCCAATCGAAGGAGTAACCTTCCAACTCTTTGTGTACAGGGTGTGATCCTCACCTTGCTTGGCGACGTGGTTTAAGGTACAGGGAGTACCNGTTAGGGAATTATTTCCTGTTGATTGAATAGTGAAAATAGGTGGGGGCTTGTTGACAATTACTAATTCTAAACTATCAGAGGCTGTTTGACCTAGGCCATTTTGATAGGTTTCTGAAACAATGTAGTTACCTGCAGGCCAGTTACTACAGTCTAACACATCCTGTGTNTCAAGAACTTTGAATGGGGTGCCTGTGATTGACCTAGTTCCCTCAAAATTCCATCTTGGGCCAGTTTCATCGATGAAATTTCTCTCAATTGAGCAGGAGTCCCCTGTTTGCATAATCTCTGAGCCTTCCAAATCCAGTTCTATACTTGGAACACTTAATGCCGGACTAAGATCGAAAACTCCGAGATTTATTGATTTGAGTAGCCTACCGTCTGCATCAGTAATTTCCAGTTTTAGCGAATGTTCCCCTATCGCCCACGAATCATATGTTATCGACGCATTTTCCTGTTCATCAAAAGACATACTCAATTCTTCTGATACAGTAAATCCAGAATGCTCACCTATCAAGTTCAATCTGATGTCTACCTGTTGTTGTGTGGAGTTAATTACGATTACAACCCTAATNGCATCTGTAATTCCATCTTGATTGCTATCCANGCTATCATTCCTAAGAGCAACTAGACTCAATCCTGCAGATTCAAATGGATCTGATTCTTCCTCTTGCGCAACGGTTGTGGTTGCAAAGCACAAAGAAATCATCAGAAACGCAATCAACCACTCACGCATTTGAATCACCTCCTTCAACCGAGGGCACATCTTTTTCCAAAGCCCCTATTGTGCGAGATGAACGAAGAACCATTGCCAAACCAGATGAAATTAACATCACTACGCCCAAGCTGAGGTATGCTAACCANCTTGTAGCAGGGTTTTCTCCCATGACTGAAATGGCTGCNTTCCATCCACCATATTCATCTGANCAACCATCTCCATCGGAATCNAGACAACCTTGCAAATCACGGGTTGATGTNCCCGCTACATCTGGGCAATCATCNCTCTTTGCGCCCATGCTAACATCTCCAAACCCGTCCTCATCGGAATCTTGCCATTGAAATCTATCTGTGGGGAATGCATCTGCTTTACCCCAAGGTGAAGCAAGCCAATTTTGTGAGGGGTCTGACCATCCATCGCCATCAGAATCCCTACATCCAAGTCTATCAAAGAACGACTGGCCTCTTTCATTTGGACATGCATCTCCTTCATGGCCATCGGAATTGTCGCCAAAACCGTCACCATCTAAATCTCTCCATTGAGTTGGCTCATTGGGGAATCTATCACCTTGGTCTGACCAACCATCCCCATCAGTATCATGGCAACCCCAGCGGTCCCCACCAGAGGTTGGGCCAACCGATGTTCCCGGCTCGTCAGGGCATACATCAGCTGTTGTACCCCGTGGATTATCTCCTCGGCCGTCGCCATCTCTATCGTGCCACTGCGTCTCATCTTCGGGCCAAGCATCTGCAGTACCGCCTGGACTTGCTAACCAGTGAGTTGTTGGATCAGACCAGCCATCTCCATCAGAGTCTGGACAACCCCACCTATCCATTGCAGAATTTCCTTCTGTAGCAATGCAGCCGTCACCTCTCCATGCTTCTCGCCATGTTTCGCCGTCAAAATATTCTAGATTGTCACCATAACCGTCGTCATCAGTATCATGCCATTGACTTTCATCATCAGGGAATGCGTCTGCAAATCCTGCTGGGTGTGAAATCCACCAATCGTCTGGATTAGAGTAACCATCCATATCTGAGTCCAAACAACCGAATCTATCAGCCCAGCTTATCCAACCACTTTCGACTTCTTCAACCGTACTGTATGGACATACATCACCTTCGAAGCCATTCAGGAAATCACCGTAGCCATCTCCATCAGTATCTCTGTACTGGCTCGGAATAAGGGGGAAATCATCCACTTGCGTAGCGCCATATGACTGGTTGTCACCCCAGCCATCTCCATCAGTATCTAGCCATTGAGTTGGGTTTTCAGGGAAGTCATCTACTTGTGTGGCTCCCTCACTTTGGTTATCTCCCCAGCCATCGTTATCTATGTCTGACCACTGAGACGGGTTTTCAGGGAATGCATCAGCACCTTCTCTAGAAGTCCAATTTAAGTCTGGATCTGACCAACCATCATTGTCTGCATCAGGACATCCAAATCTATCCTCTACGGAATAACCTGTAATGAATGGACATGCATCCGGCTGAGTTGCGTTTGAGTACCATTGACCGATTGACCAATTCATTCTAGTATCATTCCAGTTGCCATCTGCCCAGTTGTCTCCAAAGCCATCTGCATCTGTATCATTCCACTGGCTGGCAACAAATGGAAAAGCGTCTGCTGTACCGTTAGGATGAGCAAACCAAGGTGTCACGCCATCCAATCCTCCCGGATCAGCATCAGACCAACTATCACCATCCGAGTCTAGACAACCAAATCTGTCAGAGGTTGAATACCCTCTACGGTATGGACAATGGTCGGGTTCAAAACCGTCAATATTGTCTCCAAATCCATCATTATCTGAATCTAGCCATTGAGTTGGTTCTAGAGCGAAAGCGTCCGCCCCATTGTTTGGACCCCAACCTTCGTCAGGGTCTGACCAACCATCAGAATCTGTATCCGTGCATCCCTTTCTGTCGTTTGTTGATGTACCAGGAATTAGATCGCAATCGTCTTCGGTATCGATGAATCCATCCTCGTCAGTGTCTCTGTTATCTTGGTTGATTGAAGGCGTTAGCGTGTAATCAAATCCATCATTACACCAGCTGTCCTTGCCTTTGACTTTGATGTAAACCCACTCTCCAGTTGGCATTGTCTTGCTGAGGGTACCTGTTGGATTATCATCACTCAAAGCAAGTGATGCAATTTGACCACCGTTTGAGTCATGTATTGAATAATCACCTTCCCAGCCATCTCCCCATACGCACAACAGAGATGGATTGACCATCGTACCAGAGAAACTTACCTCTACAATGTCTCCACTGTAAGCATAAACTTTCCACCAATCTACTTGATCAGTCGGTGAGCACCCGTCGTCATAGCAGACATAACCGTTGGACGAAACCCCATTGGTAAGCACATTTGCNGTGGATGTGTCATCGTCTGCTTCTACNACTGGAATGAATGATAACAACGCGACGGCAAGGAATACCACCAGTGGTGCCTGTGCCCGCATGTATGGCCATGCAGGCTTTTGGTTTTGAACACAACGCCGGTTTAGTTCTGCTAAGAGAATTCAATTAATTGNGAAATTCAATTATCTTTCTTNGAAATTGCTCTATTGAATATNGATTCANAATCTGAAGCATTGTGCTCATAGGTATANTTTGATAGTACCCTTTCTCGACCTTTGCTGGCCTTGTCGGAAGTGGAGTTGGATGCTAGCATTTGATTGACGCAGTTTGCTAAGTCATCTGGATTACCTCTCTCAAATAGGCCACCGACGGAGTTGTCTACCATCTCTGTTAATGGTTCTTGATTTACTGTTGCAACAGGAGTNCCACTNGCTAGAGATTCGAGTGGGATNAGACCNTGGCCTTCGTAGTATGAAGGATAAACAACAAGATCTGCAGAACGGAAATGCTGTGCTAATTCTTCGAACGATAAACTACTCTCGATGAATATTGACTTCTCGATNCCCAATTTCTTNGCATTTTTTTCTAGNCTTTTCTTCATGTGACCTCTGCCAACAATCACTAGTTTTGCTTGGGGATTTTTCTCTAAGATTTTTGGCATNGCTCTGAGCAAGGTCATGTAACCTTTCCTTGCTACAAGTCTGCCAACTGCAAGCAACATGGGTGTTTGAGTTTGTTGAGAATAANATANTGCTTCTTCATCATCACAATTGTATTTTTTGCGAATTCTTTCATGCTCTAATTGCTCGGCTTCATTATCTATGTTAGGTGGCCTGAAGACCTTATGATCACAGCCCCAAAGAACTACNTCACAATCAAAGTTTTCAGGAGGATTATACCATCTTTGAAATTCNTTCAAAGTTGAGTTTGAGTTTGCTACACATATGCTAGATTCTAGGACTCCTGCCCTCTCATATTTTGAGTACCAACCAGCCGTTGTTAAAATNGCCAAATCGTTAGGATTCTTCCATGTGGCTGATTCCTTCGCTGCAGCCGCTCTTTTCACTCCCTCTTTTTCNCCAATCCAAGAGCCGTGTAGACATGATACAACAGGAGCAATATTTTGTTCCAACCATCTGAATTCTTTTCTTTTCCATGAAACCAGTGGTAAATGAGCATTGATGACGTCAATTGGTNTACTTGCGTTGAGTCTCTTTAGAGCCTTCAAGGCATATTTTCCATATGATCTGGTAAATGCCATAGGCAGTTTAGTCCAATTAACAGATATCACGTCCACTCCTTCTTGAGTCGGAGTTTTACCCGTGTGACTGCGTGTAATAATCGAAACATCATGACCTAGTTGAACCAAATGTCCTGCCAAGTGATACACAACTGAACCAATGCCGCCCCACCTTGGTGGATACTCACCTGAGACAATGGCNATATGCATGGGGAACAGGGGCTCCTGTTCGTAATTGCATAAATAATCCAATGGATAGGTGCCTTCAAAACAGATTGTTGGCTCGATTGNTNATGGCCGACAANTTACCTGTATCTGTCACCATAATNCTTCCAACAAGAAATGAGGAAGAGGCNTTAGGCCTTACTGTGGACTCCATCCCAAGAGGNTGGTGTGATAATTTGGAGATCATGATTGTAGATGGTAACTCTACTGACAGGACAAGAGAAATCGCACTGGAAAAAGGTATTCGTGTCCACCTTGAACCGAGAAAAGGCTACGGCAGGGCATACCGTACAGGGTTCGTCGTCGCAAAAGGTGACATAATTGTAACAATGGATGCTGATTGCACATATCCTGCTGAAGTCGTTCCTGAATTGGTACGAAAGTTAGTTGAAGATGACTTAGATTTCATAACTTGTGACAGGCTTACTCNTGCAGAAGAGGGCTCTATGTCAGGACTGCATGGGTTCGGAAATTGGATGCTGTCGTTCAACGCAAGACTTGCATTTGGATATGGCATAAAGGATTCTCAGTCAGGCATGTGGGTTTTCAGAAAATCGATTTTTGAGAATGAAAAGATGAGGCCTACTAATGATGGTATGCCTTTGTCAGAAGAGATGAAAATACTCGCTAGAAAGGTCCTAGGCAAGAAGAAAGCTATCGAAATTTCAGTACCTTACAGACCNAGNGTTGGAGAAGCTGAAATCCATACTTGGGGAGATGGATGGAAGAATTTGAAATTNATCTGGGCTAAGAGATTTGGCCTACACAAGACAAGGACCGAATGGGGACCATTAGANGACAATCCAGATTCGCTCAACGGCGANATACCTGAACAGAAATAACTGATTNTACACAATCGTGTAAGAATCGTATACTCAATCTAACTAATGATTAAGCTTCTAATTCTTCGTCTTCCAGTTCTTCNGANTCACTTCCGAATACGCCCCAAGANTCNATGAGATCTATATCTGCTAAACGTCTTCTTCTTCGAATAACTAAACCAGCAAATAANACCGAAACGAGTATGAATATNCCTATTGATGCAGTAGCGATGTATACAGATGTATTGTCNATTTCTTCTTCAACAAATTCGATGTTTATCGTAATGTAATCTATATTGCCACCATCAAATGCGGTGACTTTTAGCTGNGCTTTTCCTTTTTCTTGTGGTAATATNTCTATTGCTCCATACCAGATTCCATCACCATCATCATCTGAGAGATTNAAATTCCAGGTTTGCAGATTTCTAATGATTGTAGCATTTACAATGGAAGTAGTTCCGTCAGGGTCATCAAGTTCTATTCTTACTTCTATGACTACCAACTCATCTACGAAAACTGAATTTGGAGTTGCTGATAGNTTAGATAAATCTGGGGANCTTGACGCAACAGTAATGTTGACATGCTCTTCNTCGAANCCTCCTCTTCTGTCCTCGACATATAGGGACAAATGATGTACTCCTGGGAATAATCGTACAGAATGATANTCATCATTTGACAAAACTACAGGATAAAGTGCCCCATTTTCGTATAATCGCCATTCTCTTCTTGTGATGTCATTATCGGCATCGAAGGTNCCATTAGAGTCAAGGATTACAAGNTCTCCTGGCTCATAGAATTGATTATTCTGCGGCTCATAAATCATTACATCTGGGTCAGATTCAACGATTGTCAACTCAATCTCTTCAANCCTTACATTTCCCGTGCTGTCTGTTAGAGTAAAGGTAAGCGTGTGCAATCCAGCATCAAGCAAATGTTTCTGAACCTCTGACACGCTTTTGTTGGTGAAAATCTCGCCTTGTATATCTGAAGAAAGGTCAACTGAAAAGGGGTCTCCATCGTAATCTATGCTATTTTGAAAATCGAATTCAATCAATTCGTTAGATGGATATCCCACAGACAAATCTGGACTTGCTAGTACTAAAACTGGCGCTGAAGGTGAAATTTCAATAGCCTTAGTCGTGGTCACAGCAGGATTTATTCCGTCATCTATTGTCAAAGTAATCTGGTGAGTTCCGCTAGTTAGGTGTCCATTGAATATTAACCAATCAGTACCGTTTTCCTGTAATAATCCATCTTTATCTGACTCCCATTTGTAAATCAAATACTCTGATCCAGACGCTGGTTCAGTTGGGGAGCAATGCCAATCGATGCCAGCAGGGAAAGTAGAGCAGGCGCTATCCCAGTCTCCTGAACCTGAAGCATTGAACTCTAGGCTAATGCTTGAATCCAAGCCTGATTCTTCCAGACCGTGAATCATCGCAACAGGAGGACTGTTTTCAACAATCAAAACCGTTGAATTAGTACTTGTCGAGTTAAGATGCTCCATCCTACCGTCATTTACACTCAAACTAATGACATGGTTTCCCCTTGAGAGATGGCCTTGCCACAAACTCTGGTTAGAGAGTACGCCATCGATTGAAGACTCCCAAAGATAGGTTATGTTGTCACCCTCTGGATCCACAGTAGTGCTTTGAAGAGTAATTTCGTCTTGTGAATAATTACCTAGTCTAATTATCTCAAATGATGAAATTGGAACCTCATTGAACAACTCGACAGGGATTTCCCAAACACTCGGGGTGTTGACTCCATCATCTGCAACCAATTTCAAGTCAAAGTCAAAAATTGTCACGTTAGCAAAGGATAACTCTCCCGTAGCATTACTGCAATCGGAAATTTGTTGTGTAAATTCTAACCACTCCCAACTACAATTTAGAACATCTCCTTCTGGATCATATGTTCCATTCAAATCGAAATGAACTGGCTTTGTTATTGGGGCAATCAACTCTCCCCAAGGAGATAGAGCTGGATCAATGTCTACTACAATTACAGGCGGTTGATTTGATAACTCAATGGTTCTTGATTCTACTGTGCAGTAACTAACATCGCAGACCTCCAACTCTATCGAATGAACACCATCACTCAATGTTGTAGAATTAATTACATTCAACTCCGGATTGGCCGTAAATTCTGAAACAAATCCATCAAATAACACCCCGTCTAACGATGATGTCCATTTGAAAGTAAGCACATCATCGTCTAAATCCCACGAACTTGATGCATTGAAATTAACTTCAGATTTAGATGGGAATATACTTTGGTCAATTGGAGTATCCCAAACGATAAATGGTGGCTGGTTAGCAAGTGGAAGTTGACACCAGACTATCTGGTCTTGGTTGAGTGTAATGTTTGTTGAATTTGCAACTCCGCTATATGCACAGTCGATTGTGACGGTGGTATACGGACTCTGTCCTGCACTGAAATACTTCTTTCCTCTTAGGTCCGGGAAGGAAACATATCCGTCATAGTTAGTTGAATTTGAAATCGAATTTTCTAATTGATCGAAATTGAGTATGACCGCCGAATTGGGTACACCATTCGAATTATTGTTAATTACCCAAACTAGTAGATCCCATGATTCTTCAATCCAACCGTTTCCATCGATATTTGCGCTGGTGTAATCAACCCCTAATGGCTGGTGAAGATGAAGATTTGAATTTGTATCGACATTGAGAACATGGGATGACTCATCTTTGAAACCTGTCCAGTTCAACTTCGTGTTGACGAAATTTAACTCTCCTGTACACGAAGTTTCTACAATGTTCCCCGAACCTGTTAATTGATCGTGGTTGGATAAATTTAGACACCCTGAGCCTGTTAAATTAGCATTAGAAAGAATACTAGTTCTCTCAACATTATGATCTGCATCCCAGTCTAGACCTGAGTGATTGCCATACATGTCTAAGCCATCTATTACTCCTTCTGCACCAACTATCTTGATGGCAGGACCTGTATTATTCGTCCACACCTTTACGTCATGAAGATTGAATAAACCACCTTGAATACCAATATTCAGTCCTTGGTTATCGATATCAATTGCTGAACCAGATAGAGGATCGTGAACATTTAGTTCTGTCAAGTAAATATCTACTGAATCTGTTATTGAAACACCTCTACTGTTTCCTAATACTGTGCAGTGTGTACACCTTACATCACCTGATGACGATTCTATGTCGTTGGCCTTTGTGAATTCCATACCAGCCTCGGCATTATCATAACTTGTTAGGTTTGAGAGATAGACGTAACGAGCATCGTTTATGTGGACACCTGAATCACCATTATTTGATAATTCAAGACCATCTACAATAGTGGCAGCGCTCTCGAGATAGAATCCCTCTTTTCCATTATTATGCAGGTTCCAATCATTTCCTTGAATCGCTCCTCCGTTAAGAGCAAAGACTCCTGGGCCTGTAGAATTAGAAACTTCAAGTCCGTTGAATTTTGCAGCAAAATAGGACGATCTCACAGAGATCCCAGCAGCATTNGCTCCTGTTCCAGATCCACCAGTATTGTTTATTTTCAGATTCGTGAAAACTGTTGATGAGTCAACAAAATACATCTGTATNCCAACTGCATCATTATTCTCCAANTANGCATCTTCNATCCATGCTCCTGTAGCATTTATNTCAATAGTAGCTGTCGCCAAACCAGGAGTTTTTGCACCAGAAGTTCCAGTGCCACTAACTGTTAGACCTTCNATAATAGCACTCTGGTAGTTTGTGTAGTTCGTACGGTCGTCCTTGTCTAAAATAACTGCTTTGTACATCGAATTACTGATGTTCATATCCCGNATTACTGCTCGTGTGATCGAGCCATCATCCATGTGTCGAACNATTANTCCATGATCTGACTTATCAATATCGATATGCTCAATCAAAGGTACACTATCCTCGACCCAAACACCTGCGGCTTGGGCTAGTGTTGCTCCGGTAACATTTGCAATTGATACATTTCTGATGATTCCACCTGAATTGCCCCATATGTTGAGACCCCTAGTAACAACATCATTGATAGTAACTCGATCTATATTTGGAGCAGAACTGGCGCCAATTGATAGAGCTATACCGTAACGCCAGTANGTTGNAAAATTCCAATCCTGACCCGCTTGATTTACAACTAGGTCGCGTATCGTTGGAGTCGCNGAATTAAACATGTCAATCCCAACATCATCAGGATTCCAAAGAGTAACATTTGCTATGTAAGGGTCTGAATTATAAATTGTAATTCCATATGTAGCATGAACAAATGAAGCATTATCTATTCTGCTACCCCTACCATTTGAAGTTGAGTTNAATTGTATTCCCATGTGGTCTCCGCCGCCAGCATAATCGAAGTACACNGGNNAGCTTGTNGTACCCTCAACGAGTAATCTTCCTTCAACGTAAATTCTGATACCATTTGCCATGGTTATATTTGTACAAGGCGANATTACGAGTTCATCAGTAATAGGAATTGTATGGTGATTATTCAGGACAACAGTTCCAGACCAGACGGTCTGNGCCCTGCCTTCTGTAGNATTCTCGACTTTCTGGTGTAAAGCGATTGGAGATTGAACAGATAAAATGAAGATACCAAGTAGGAAAAGCGCAATCCCAACTCTTCCCCTCACCATATATNNCACAGCATATACATTGCATTAGAGTATTCCCCCTTGANGTTTGCAATTTCAAAATCGGCATAGTGAATAATGAAGTTCTTTTCGCCGGGTCGATGCCAGAAGCGTTTGTGTTGCTNAAGACCGAGCCAACCAAGGAAAGAGATGTCTATCTGGAATTATCCTCCAAAGATCATGTCGCNGAAGTNCATGTTNTGTATGGTGAATTTGATTTATTGGTCAGATTATCATCTGAAAATTCAAAAAAGCTATCTGAATTATTAGTTGGTGAGTTCAGACAAATTTCAGGCGTTAAAGAGACACAAACGATGATTGCTGTGGATTTTTGAGGTGATTTTATGGCAACAGGATTCGTATTGATTACAACAAAGCCAGGCATGGAAAAGAGTGTCAGGAATACCTTAGACTCAGTTTCACATGTGACAAATAGATGGATGCTATTTGGTAAATATGACCTTATAGCCAAGATTGAGTCTGAGGATGAGTTTACATTAACAAGAGTAATCGTNGANGAGATTAGGCCAATTGAAGGAGTNCTTGAAACCAAAACNNTACTCGGGGCTGAGATATAGTCAAAGCATTTTATGCATCTTTTCAGTTGCTTTCAAAGCTGCATTTGGGCAAAGTGCTGATTTCCATAAAGAGATCGCCTCAGCCATTGATGACAAACGGTTGTGTGTTCCAAAAATAGCTCTGTAATACCAGATTTTTGCACTAATTCTTCTAGCCGCAGCAAGGTTAGTCTGCGCATCNATTGTTGGTATNTCAATTCTATTCAAAACCGAAATTGCTCTTTCNCCCTCCAGTTTTTCTAAAATAGACAATTGATTCATCTTTGAACGTAATCCAGTGTCACCAAATGATTCCTCAATTAATCCATCAAAACTGGATGAATTTTTTGCAGTTTGGTCTATTTTTGCTCTTAATTTTAATGCNANAATTTGTGGATCGCCNCTATGAGATAAAGCCTCNANGTTGTCTCTTACTTGTTTTGCCTCACCATACATCTGGTTGGAAAGATACCATGCATGTCTCACATGAGCGATTGCTACAAGAATCACTTTTTTCAGTGATTCATCCGCTTTAGATAANTCGATTTTCTCTAGCAATTCGTGTATNTCATATGANGGAGGTTCTGNNGGAAGGCGGTCATCTATTCTCCTCGCTGCTTCTGCAATAAGAAGATGAAAATCAGCATTTTCTGGTACCACAGGGTTAGTATCTCCTTCTAGTATAGAAAGCAAGAATTGTAACTCAGAGGATTCGCATTCCAATAGGTGCTGTCTTGCAATCTCAATCTCNCCTCGCTCAATTGCTATTCTTGCTGAAATTCTGTGTAGAGTGGGTGTTGGAGTTCTGTATATTGCATCTCCAATCAGAGATGCAAGGCCTGCACTTGATCNAATCATNAGCGATTCCGCATTTCGCATAAGATGTGATTCAATATCTCCTCCGGAGTGAAGAATGTGATACATTTCAACAAGCCTAGCAAGGTCTCCATCCAAATTATTCCAATGATTTGCTGCGTTTCTATGGTCTGATTCNGACAACATTAGCGATCTCACATTTCTTACAAGGTGATGTAATTCCACATCTTTCTCAGCCCACCTAAGAAGAGCATAATCATCTAATTCTAACAAATGTTGTTCGTGTTGAAGAAGATTTGTTGGGACTGGAACTGGCAAGAGTGCGAGCTCGTCAAGNGCTTTTATCTCCTCACCTAAATCTGAGATTACAACATCTTTGATCCAGTTCTGCAAGTCGGTCCCCGCCTCAGGAAGTTCGGATGTNTCGTCNTGCATTTGCAANGCTAGTGGATGNCCTCCTAACCNCTCNGCAATCANTTCNTTATTNTCNAGATGCTCNGGTAATATCGCTACAGCATCCGAAATCTCAAGTGGTGGAACTTCAATNANTTCAAATCCATCGGAGAANGGCANAGGCGACCTNCTTGCNATGACTATACAATTCGCTTTTTCGCAAAANGATTTCACTCCAGATAAATGTCTACTGCTAATCTCTTGTAATTCATCGATAATTAATACATCATTTTTACAGGAATTGATTACTGATTTTTCGTTTGTGAATTTAAATNCCCAATCAGAAAATAGTTCTCTTAAATCTTTGAAGGCATTTGCCGAAGCAAACCTGACTGTCTTTCCTTGAGAGACNTATGAGTCTGCTAAATTTCTCAAAATAGAGGTTTTTCCTATGCCTGGAAGGCCTGTNATAATGACTTTCTTTTTTNCTAGGATTTCCTCAATTAATTTGTTTCTGCCATGAATTACACACCCTTGTGGGTATGTACCAAGCAACTCTCCGTCGGTTTTNTTCGGGTGTGATTCAAATCCAACACANTCANTTCTTCCAGTGTCGGTGATGTGGTAGACCTTTCTTCTTCGACTTCCACCACCAATTACGTGTGTTTTTCTCTCGACAATGANGTCNTTNTCCAAAAGTTGTTTCAGAGGCTCATGTAAGGCTGAGCGAACTACTCCGAGATATTCGGCTAAACCTGGTAAGCATATCTCGCGCGGTACATCCCAAGATGTTTCCAAACTAGGAGGAAATNTAGCAAGCCGAGCAAGTATCCTTGCCTCTTGGCTTGTCACCATGGCCCAAGGGTGATACTTCTCAATGATGTTACTTACTCTCCCATGAGTGCGATGTATTCTTGATTGATTGACTCTNCAANNNAATTATGCCGGTAACNCCTGACATGCTAGACCTCCCGGCAAAGCCGGGNGTTTACTTGTTCAGAACCGCTAAGCAAAGAGTGCTTTATGTTGGTAAAGCAACTGTTTTATCGCAGCGAGTACGCTCGTATTTTGCAAAGAATCCAGATCGGGTNATGATTCCAGAACTTGTCGAAAATTCTGATGAAATTGAATTTATTGTTACAAACACCCCTCGAGANGCACTAATACTCGAAAGACAGCTTATCCGACAGCACAGACCCAAGTATAATTCTAGATTAAAGGATGACAAATCGTATCCATATCTAGCACTAACAAGAGAAGAATTTCCAAAAATTCTGTACACCAGACATCCCCCAAAAAAGTCATGGAAATGGGGCCCATTTCCTAATGCTGGTGCTGCAAAGCANGTAGTNCAGTTACTTAGGAGGCACTTTGGAATAAGGGATTGTAATGAGTTACTCCCTCAAGGATGTTTATCGATGCACATCGGGCTGTGCGCAGGGCCTTGCATAGAAGCAGGGGATTATGCTCAAAGAGTTAACAATGTTAGGAGAATTCTAAACGGGGATGCTGGAGATTTAGTTGAAGAATTGGCTAAGGAGATGGATACCCTCTCAAAAGCACAACACTACGAAGATGCTGCCATGNTAAGAGATATGATCAAGGCTGTAAGAAATGTTACTAGTCAACAAGTGATATCGTCTACCGTTTACAGAGATTGTGACGCAATAGGAATTGGAGTCAAAGGAGACCTTGCGGCAATAGTTGTGTTACATGCTGATGACGGAGTAATCAAAGGACAGGANGCATGGCCANTNGTCTATGGAGGAGATGAGGGAGATAGTATTGCTAGTTTCATAGTTGAGCATTATTCAGACCGAAGGCCNCCGAGAATGCTTCTCACCCCGATACCAATCTCAGATACAATACAAGGCTGGCTTGATGAGAGAAGGGGATCAAAAGTTGAGGTTCGAGTNCCAAATCGAGGGGATTTGGTTACCTTGACAAACTTAGCAAGACAAAATGCAAGTATGCAGGTTGAAAGAATGTCCAACAAAGCTTCTGGTTCTCTTGAGCAAAGAGCTGCTGATGATGGAGCTGCAATCCTTGGGATGGAGTCTTTAGACCACATTGTTTGCTTTGATATGGCGCAATTACTTGGTGATTCACGAGTAGGTGCTAGCGTCTGTCTTCGAAATGGAAGACCATCGAAAAAAGAGTACAGGACNTATACTGTTAAGGGTGATGCTCTNGATGACTTACGGATGATGGAGGAGGTAGTTGANAGGTGGATTAAGAGAGTAGANGATTGGCCAGACCTCCTACTAATTGATGGTGGCCAAACACACTTGGATATTATCAAAAGGNTACTNGACAAACACGGAATTCAAGATAGAATGGAATTAGCTAGTCTCGCCAAAAGAGAGGAAACTGTGCACAGGGACGGTAAAGAGGATATTGTATTGGATAGGAGAGGAAGAGTCCTTGTNCATGCTAGGGATGAAGCGCATCGATTTGTCAATAAATTCCACAGAAAATCTAGGGCTAAGAAACGTCTTGCAGACCCACTGGAGAGTGTAAGTGGGCTGGGAGCCAAAAAATTGCAAGCCTTACTGCGTCACTTTGGCGGCAGACAAGGTATTTCTCAAGCCTCTGTTGGTGATTTGAAAACTGTCCCCGGTATCGGTCCATCTCTGGCACAAAGAATCTACGATTCTATTCATTGATTCCAATTGTAATCATCTGAATATAGATCAAAGTCACCACTATTTGGTGCTGACGGATCGTACCCAAAAGTGGGGTCGTATCCTGCACTTAGTGAGGCGAAATCTGCATCCGATAAACCACCTTTACTTGGTCCGGTTTTCATTTCATTGAGTTCGGCAGCCATCTTTTTCTTCCTCTTCTTTTTCTTACGTCTTGCGCGAACTCTCCANACAATTAGGGAGAGTAGAATAGTTGGATAAATCCAGATTTGGGATAAAACATACAACCACGATACCTTCACNCTAAACGAGAATTCTTCTCCTGCGGTTAGAGATTCTAAGGACAGAGTAATTTTCTGGCGACCATCCTCCTCACCAATTTTCTCCCAACCATTTGCGGTTTGGAAATTTTCAAGAGTAATTCCAGAGGGCATTACAAAGGTTACTTCTCCCTTTGGCTCAGGCTCGATATCTTCGTAAAAAGATGTCTCAAATTCCGAGGGTTCAATATCAAACTCTATTGGATTACCATCATTATCGATGGTTATTCCAGAACCACCTGTTTGAAGGTACTGAATTCCAATGTCCATCAGCACATTCTGAAGCAAATTGGATNTCNCTTGAATGGGAGATGTAAACGCAGTTGTTGCACCGAAGATTGGTTCTCCGTCAATTATTCCTGACCATCCGTTTNTNACACCTGAATTTATTGTAAATTGAGGAATTTGTAATGATAATTTGATTGGGGTCTCGTCCCCCATCGTAGTACCAATATTGCCAATGTTCTCCAAAGAGGTGATGAATTGGACCCCCTCCATATCCATCTCCAAATCATCATTTTGTCTACTAACATCTTCGGCCCATAGGTGTAGTTTGTTAGTCAGGCCTTGCCCTATGTCACTGGCAAATTTTGTAAGGCCGCTTGCAGAATATTCCAGGAAGTAGGTTTCAGAGAGGCCAATTTTTGAAAAGTCAAAGGTTTCATTTGGCGGGTTATCCATTCGCTCAAATATGTCAATTCCCAACCGAATTAGGTCTGATGGAATTACTTCCATGGAAATAGTCGCATTATCGGATTCAAATATTTCCGAGACCTCGTCTGGGACCTTAAATCTATAAAATTCTAAAGATGAAGAGAATGATGCCGTAATATCGATACTAGGCCCCCATTCGTTGAAATTCAGTTTACTAAAATCGAACTTAATTTCAGAATTTACGCATGTCCAGTCTACTTCATCAGCTGAACAAATTTGGTTTCCCTCACCGTCGACTATTGCATGCCTTGGATCATATGGCGAGGGTGATGCTATGGATATCGACAACTCATCCTCCCCAACCGAGCGCTCGACTAGTTTTATTGACGAATCACCGGTTGCTGCCTGCATCCATGTAGGCAGTACTATCTCAAGTGTTAATTCTGAAGGAGGAAGTGATGTAGGAATCATATCTTGAAGTAGATTTTGACCGAATTGAGTTTCTATCGAAAGGCCTGAATCAAGGAGTTTCCTCAAATCACTTTCTTGTATTACATCAATCAGTGGATCTTCTGTTTCTTGCTTGATTAAGTCAAGAATGTTTAGATTAAATGCGTTTGATGTAGATCTAAGGTAGATAGGATGAGTCCCATCCATGGCATTTTGCCCTCTAACACAGTAGAATGCTTCAACACCCGGAGGAAGACTCTCCGGACAAGCTGTGTGTGTGTAATTGAGCCCCCCGGAAGGTCCAGAAATTCCTACAAGTGAAGATTGTGAAACCCAGGATGGGTTGCTAATCTGAACATCACCTACGGCAGGCACTGCACTTTCAATCGCATCTCCAATTATTTCCATAGGAAAGTTGTCAGTGAAGTTTTCAAGTTCAATGAGGTCATTTTGATATGCCAATCTAATTCCGTCAGAGGTTACCCAAGGAATCTTTGCATTATCTGTAACATCGACTAAAGATATACCCCAATCAGACATAGTAGAGTCATCTAGATGATTGATTCCAGCAATGATATCAATGTAGGTGGAACTCTCATCAGTCATGTCCAAGATGACGTCCAGAGTAATCCCGATATCTGTTGGTAAGATTTCCACACTGCTTGTTTGTGATGAATTTCGATAGCTAATTTCAGTTGACACTGTTTGAGAGATTCTCTGACCGGTGCTTGGGGCATCCAAATTATCTATGGTCCATTGTGCAGCCATAAACGATGGTGGACCTGCTCTTATCACTCTAATTCCACTAGGGTCAACGGATTTGACCGTAGCAAAATCAGGAGGGTTGATTACGAATACTGATTCATGCCCGGGCTCGCTAAATATGTCAAATTGTGATGTTATATCTGAGCCCATAACAAGCATTCCTTGGTAAACTCGTTCCAGTGTTAGAGGGTCAACACCTCCAAAGTTGAATGTTGAAGTCGATAGGCTTACACTTGCTGTCACAGAAAAACAGATTGGTGGATCAAATACATTGTTTTCTAATCCTGCTTCGCTCGCTGTATCCATGTCTGGATCATCAGAACATGTTGTCACTTGTCCCGAATTAGAAATAGAATTTACATAACTCGTAGATATTGAATTTACAGAACCAAAACCACTGGAGAGTAATTCCTCAATGGTATCATTTACCTCTGAAGATAATTTATCCCTAACAGTAGGAGTCCCTGGGCCAGCAGTAGATTCATCGAAATAATTTCTAATCAAGTCTGCGGGGGCGCCGTCATCTGCGGTCATACCTTCTGCAGCCATAGCAGCGTTTATCGCTGCACTATCTAATCCTAGAGAAGTTCGATTGAATTCATGCAGTGCCCAAGACATTTGCATGTTTATGGTTGATGTATCAACTAGATCGAATTGGTATATACCAACAATCCAATCTTGTTGATTCGGAGTGCCGTCATCGGATTTGTCCCAGCTATCACAGGTTCCACCATTTATTGTGCAGCCTTGCATCCCGGAGGCACTTGCTAACGGCATAAATAATGAAAATAAAAAGACGAAAACCAACGACACCCCGATTCTCGCATTCATAGTAACATGTAATCTGTATACTGGGACATTTAACATGGTTTGGGAGCGTGCAATCATACATGCCAAAGTCTCCTGCCCATATTTGTGCAAGAAATGAGGCTAATTCAGTATACAAAAATTTGAAGAAAATGGGTATTGTAAATGAAAATCTAAAACCTATGCCGTATGATGATATGATTGCTATTCCAGTTACTGAAGGAGAACTGGTTTTAGAATTTGAATCCAACATAAAGCACGACCCTAATCTGATTTTCCAGTCGGTTTTGGATAACCCACCCAAAAAATGGCAAATCCTCGGCGACATGCTAGTTCTCCAAGAAAATACCAACATCGAAGGTTGGCCATTAGACAAAATTGCTGAAGAAATTGGAGTTAAGAAAATCGGGATACAATCTCCAATCGATGAAGGTATAATGAGGCAATCGAATCTAAATCTGGTATTTGGTGAGAGTGGATGGGTAATACACAAAGAAAATCAGGTCGAGTATGAATTTGATGCAACCAAAGTGATGTACTCTGCTGGTAATGTGACAGAAAGAATTCGAATGGCAAAAATGGATATGACTGATGAAATTGTCATTGATGCGTATAGCGGAATTGGTTACTACACACTACAAATCCTAAAACATAGTAACGCAAAGAAAGTGCACGCCTGTGATATTAATCCAGACAGTATTGAAGCCCTAAGACGGGGTCTCAAGAGAAACCAGTCGGAGGATAGGTGCGAAATCCATCAAGGTGATAACAGAAACACTCTGAGAGAATTGAAAAGTGTAGCTGACAGGGTCATACTGGGACTAATTCCTTCGTCTTTGAACAGTTGGGGTCTAGCAATCAATTGTCTAAAAAAATCTGGTGGAATAATCCATATTCACATGAATGTGCACGAAAATGAAATCGATTCTTGGAGCGAGAAAACCTCAGACTGGTTTGCAACAGTCAGCGGTAAAAATACTAGGATATTACATCTTGAGAAGGTGAAGAAGTATTCCCCCGGAATTCGTCATGTAGTGCTGGATTTGGAGATTTACTGATCTGATGGCTCATCCAACAATATTGCTTCAAATTCGTCTTCTTTTGTCCTTAGAAAAACAAGATATCCCCCTGCAATGGCACCAAGGAAAAGCGTGGATAGTGTAACTTTGCCAGCAGCGGTTGCGAAAAATGATTCAGTTTCTACTTCATTTCCATCATCTGGGGTTGGAATTACTCCTATCATTTCCACAGTCGAAATATGCACTTCCCAAATTGGTCGGCCTGCAGATGAGGCAGGATTTACTACAATTTCTTGCCCAGTTGGATCGTCAGTTGTTGGTACCGTTGCGATTGCTCTGACGTGACTCATACCGTTTCTCACTATACCAAAAGTTGCGTATCCCTCATCATCCCTATTTTCTGGGTCAAGCCCATGTGCTTCTGTTTCTGCAATGTACCACTGAGTATCCGCACTGTCTGGCTCTTGACTTCTTGCCATGCCAATTGCACCGTCAACATGTGAGAGATTTTCATTGTGCTCAAGAGGTATTGAGCCTCCGCTTCCACCACCTCCACAGGTCAGACTAGTTGCAGGATACACACCTGATTTTTTACAGGTAGGATCCCCAGCCTGAGTCACAAAGTCATCAATTACCCTGTGGAAAAATATACCATCATATATTCCATTTTCAACATGCATGATCATGTTGTTTGTTGTAATTGGAGCCCACTCTTCGAATAATTCGATTATGATTTCACCTTTGACCTCAGATGCCAGGTGGCTAGGTTTGTATTCCACTTCAATTCTAACCACAGCGTCACCAGGTCTTGGTTCATCCATAGGTGAACCCTCTAATTCAGGTCCATCTGTCCACCCAGACATATTGACCTCAATTTCTCGCCAGTCCTCATCTCCAGTTTGGTAATCAGCTCCAACTATTGGAGTAAGTACGAGAACAGATAGCAATAATGCAATGACTCGCATGGGTATCCCTGTATCTGCAAACTATGAAATCATTCTTCTCTTGCTTTTCTTGCTTGAATGAATGACTGTACACAAACGTATGTGTATGCTGAACCTGTGACTAATAGCATCAACATAGATCCTGATGCGTAATTAATTCCATCCGACATCACCATGAAGAAGCGGGTACCTCCGATAGCGCAAAGTAAACCAAAGGTTGCTGCGATATGCATCCACAATTTTCGTTTCTCTGGGAACTTACCAGCAAGAACCCCGGAAATTAACAAGGGCAAACCCAGTAATGATGGGAAATATGATGTCACTGACTCAGACCCAGAAATTTGTGAAATTAAGATGCCCCATAATACCAAAAATCCCCCATATCCAGTGGTTATAGTTGGAATTGATTGACCTGCAACTGTGAATTGTTCGCTCATGGTTGGTGGTAAGGTTGCCACCATTTCATGCTTTGTGTAATTACACTGAAAAAGCGAACACTGATGAGTGAGTTGCTATTCGTAATAATCAATGCAGGAAGATGTGTATGAAGCTGAAGTCCTACCGGACTCAGAAAATACCACTCTCAATATTACACTGGGAGCGACATTGGCTTTTTCTATTGCTTTCTTGCTTCTAAGCACTAACATAACCTTGGAAATTGACGAAAATGCATCTCTAGAAAGCGTGGGCGAATGGTGGCAGGTTCCTCTGCATGACAGGCACAAGATGGACTTGGATTTAACACAAGAAAGGTCCGTATTGCCGGTTAATGGCACCTACGGCGTTCTAACTTACACCGAACATTTCGTTTCTGTAGATTTACCAGCATCTGAAGAAGATGTAGGATTCCCAGAAGACGACCTGATGCACGTAGCGCTGTGGCTTCCCGATGTACCCGAGGGTGTCAAAGTTCCAGTAATAATGACAATTCACCCTTACTATGACTTTGGAGGAGAAGGAATGCCTGGTGTTGGAGATGATTCAAACCCTAACACGATACCTGATGGAGGAGTAGGTGCTTGGGTGTATGACAATTTCATCTCGCACGGTTATGCTCTCGCCCAAGCCTCGACTTTTGGAACAGGAAAGTCAACTCATTGTCAAGATGTCAAGGGGCTTGGAGAACAAACTGGCATACAGGCAGTGGTAGAATGGCTGGGCACACAAAACTGGTCAAATGGAAATGTCGGTTTGATGGGTAAATCCTATGCCGGAACCACAAATTGGGAAGCTGCACAGAATCCATCTGAGCACTTGAAGACAATTGTGCCTATCTCAGGGTCAATCGGTGTACAAGAAATGTTCTACAGAAACGGTTCTAGTGAAGCAAGAGCCATGGGTTATGATGCGGCTTATCAGGCAGCAACCAGTGACTTGACTACCGATGAATTGAGAGTTTGTCAAGATGATTTAGTCGGTCCATTAAATCCATTCTCAACCCACTTGTGGGCGCACTACGGTGGAGCAGAGTGGAATGATTACTGGGATGAAAGAAGGCATTTACCCGATGTATTAGCAAATTACAAGGGGAGTGTATACCTTGTATGGGGAATGCAAGATTGGAACGTTGACCCATACCATGCCTTTCCAACATACCAACTAATGAGGGATGCTGGTATTCATGCGCGAGGCATAATGGGTCAATGGGCTCATAACTATCCCGATCAACCTACTACCCACCAGAACGCAGTTTCTACTGGATATGGTGCTGAGGCTTATCCAGAAATGACAAGGATGGACTGGGCTGTTGACTTATTCGCTTGGTTTGAATACTGGCTAAAGGGCAATGGTGTTATGCCAGAAATGCATGTTCAAATGCAACGCAATG
Source organism: Methanobacteriota archaeon (assembly GCA_002694245.1). Lineage (GTDB taxonomy): Archaea > Thermoplasmatota > Poseidoniia > Poseidoniales > Poseidoniaceae > MGIIa-K1. The sequence goes on along the minus strand of NZLM01000005.1, from coordinate 5,104 downwards.
ATGGAAAATGGCACGTTGAAGATACCTGGCCGCCCGAAGATATGGAATGGGAAATGATTCCATTAACTCAAGCAACAACAAACGGCGAATTTGTTAGCTCCAACGCACAAAGCACAATCACATTCCCAATTTCAGACCAAGATAGATTCATTGCAGGGTTACCAACACTGCATCTATCTGTTAGTACCAGATGTGATGGTGGTCAAATTTTCGCAACCATGCGAGATGCTACAGAAGGTATTAGAATCGGTCATGCCACTATGGACGTAAGGTATCGCGATGGAGGATATGAAGCAAAGACTGTCACCCCATTCTCAACCTACACCATGCTGATGGAATTCAATCCAATAGATGCAATTATTCCTGCCGGGCACGAGATTGTAATCGAATTAACTGAATCAGGAGAGGATTATTTGCCAAGTCCATGTGCTTCATTTGGCTTACAATTGAATATTGATGATTCTGAACTTGGACTGCCATTAATCGAAAGAAGTGACGATGCTCCAGAGTGGTTCCTGGTACCTAATTGGTGGGATGCTGTCGAGGATGAAGAGGAATGAAGGTACTAGCCTTCGAAGACTCGGTTGATATTGAAGCTCTGCTAATCAGTGGCGGAGTAAACCTGTCCGATATTGAGTTCAAACAATATTGGAATTCTGAGGATTTCCTAGAAAAAATTCGTGATTATGCCCCTGACATTCTGCTACTTGACCACTACATGCCGCCTTTCAAAGGCCTTAGTGTACTAAAAATGCTACTTGATTCTGATGTAGAGCGACCTGAAAAAATCGTTGCAATGAGTTCTGCAAGCACTGCTAACAATGCTATGCTAGCATACGGTGCTGACTATGGTATAGTGAAATTCAAACTAGCAGATCTCGAAATATGGAATCAGTCGTGAGGCTGCCAATCCGCTTGACCTGGCTCTCTATACCACCAGTAGCCGTCGTCGTCCTTCCACCACTCCACACCATCATCATCAGTGTAGTAGTTTTCATCTTCCTCGTCTTCATCAGGATTCTCAAGACCACTTTCCTCAGCCATTTGTTGCTTCAGTTGGTTAATCCCTTCTTCAGCGTCGGCGAATACTCTATTTTGAGTTCTGATTTCATGTTGATGATCTCCAGCTGCAATGGCTTCATCAGAGTCAGCATAGAAATCTGCTGCCATGGATTTCTTGAATTCATCGAATTCATCCCTTCCGAAAGAGCCAACGAACTCATTACCTTGTGATTTCATTAATTCATCGAGATTTTTTCGCTTACCAAGTTTCAACTCCGGTGAATCAGGCATTTCTCCCTCATCGTAAAAGGCATCAGAATCGTCACCCAATTTTTGAAATGTTCTTTGCTCAGGGTCAACATCTTCTATTGACTCTAGAAGTAAATCATGCTCCTCTTCATCGATGTTACCCTCTTCGTATTGTTTACCAATTGCGTTTACCAATTTCTTGAGAGTTTTTGCTAGGGCGCGATCGCTTCCCGCTTCAGCAACCACCTTGTCGATTTGCTTTTCCAAGCGCTCGTAAGGACTTCCTGTGATGGCACCGAGGATTCTCCCAAAACCACTCTTCTTCTTCGCCATGATGAAATATCACCCGTTGGGGGTATTCAAGGATTACCCGGAATCCAGCCAATAAGGGTGGCCTTCATGTCATAGCACTCCATCGCCGGGTTATGGTGAGCGACTGGTTAGCGGATGCAGTCGCAATTTACAATGATGAATCGCATAATCGTAGAGATGAGTATGTTGCGCAGGTTCATTTCCCCGCAAGAATTCTTGAGGATATACTAGAATGGGCTTTCAAATCCTTACCTGATGAAATTTTAGTAGGTCTCGATGTCTCAAGAGAGAAAAATCTTCCAGAGATAGAATCTGAATTTCAAGGTGTAAACAGAAAGAAAGATCTGTTCGCAGGACAAGGTTACAGAATACATGAAGCAAAAATGGTCAATCGAGGTGATTCCTTCTCAGTGCATCACCTTCCAGAGGAGTGGACTGACGAGGTGTTTGGAACAGATAGAGGACCTAGAGCAGGTAGATTCACGCATTGGTTGCATACTCATCCTAACTGCCCAGCAATTCCTAGTGGGGCTGATGCCGATGCTGCTCAATCTACAGACGGTGTTGACATGATTTTAGGAATCCAATTTTCACCAGAGGGACCTCTACCATGGTTCGATGATATAGAAGGAGAAAGAAGGATAATTGGAGAAAAAAAGTCCTGGTTTTCAAAAAAGGACAAACGACAAGTCTTGGGTATTGCACCAACAGGACATAGAATCCATTCACTCGAGTTAATTGCATTCCACAAAGCTGGACTTGGGGTAAATGTTGTTTTTGTTAATGACGAAGGAATTGCTTATTGACACGTTGTCTTGAAATCATATTCTTCTAAGAATGAGACTATGTCATCAATCCTATCTGCATTAACACCTAAGTCACCGACACCTAAACGAGATTTGCTAAATATTTCCACAGTGCCACACCCATTAGAGTAATGCACATCGTCTGGGAACTGCATGAAAAAGGTCCTATCTACAATATGACCCTCGCTAAATGTGGTTGTTAAGGAGCGTTCGTCTGCCCATGATTCCATTGCTTCATGCAACTCATCGGTACTAACATCGAGGGCAATTATCCTGTAATCACAGTTGAATGAGTCTTCGGGGCAATCATCTAACATCTCATTTGTTGCAAAGGGTATGCTGATGATATTCAACAATATCAGTCCAACAAAATAGAATGCTGGTAAGCTAAGCCAAAAGCGAGACGACAGGTGAATCACCTTTTCTGCCAGATTCCTTGGTCCCATTCGTATACGATTGGTTTACCTGTTGGAATTTCCAAGTTCAATACGTCTTCCTTAGATAGATTTTCTATGCTCATTACAATTGAGCGAAGACTGTTTCCATGAGCAGCAACAAACACATTTTTCCCTTCTTTCAGGGATTTTTTTATTGTTGATTCCAAATAAGGTATTGTTCGCGCAGCAGTTAACTCCAACGACTCTCCATTCGGTGGTGGAACATCGTAGGATCTTCTCCAAATGTGGACTTGTTCATTCCCGAATTTTTCCCTCGTTTCTTGCTTATTTAGGCCCTGTAAATCTCCATACATCCTTTCATTTAATTGCCATGAAACATAAACAGGTAGTGTGTTTTCTCCTGTATCATTTGATTGCGCCCAGTCAACCATTCTTGATTCATTCTCTCCCATATGTTCATCGCTATTCGGGTACTGGATAATCGGAGTTTTTCCTGATTCATGCTGTGCAAGTGCAATCATAGCAGTCATTTGCGCTCGAATAAGTGTAGACGTATGGATTTCATCTATTGGTAGAGAGGAAATTTCATTTCCACCCTCAATCGCTTCGTTGATTCCCTTGTTTGTTAGCGGTACATCAACCCATCCTGTGAATTGGTTCGCAGCATTCCACATGGACTGTCCATGTCGCATCAGAATGAGAAGTGCCATTGTTCTCGTGTTAGGGGCGTAGTCTATTATGCTTCAACCTTGTCAAGGCAGAATTAAAGGAATAAGCCAGAGCATTACCAATGGTAATCCTCCAATCAAAAAGTCTCTAAAGAACATCTGTAGAACTGTTTTACTATTTGCTACTGATATCTTTTCAAATTCTGCTTGCATTTTGTCATCTATTTTGTCAGAAACGACCCCTGCGCCTCTTCTAGTTAATTCAACAGCAGCGCCGGTGGCAACCGCACTAACAAGCCCTGCAGGTGTCAACTTCCGTGCTTTGAGCGCCATTAATCCCCATGTTGAAAGCGAGGTTTTGGCGACCGATTTTGCAACAGTTTCCTCTTCTTTAACCTTTGAACTTTGATCCCTTCGAGCGAATTTACGTAACCATCCGCGAACCTTGAATCCTGTATCTGCAATTTTTCTCAGACGTTCTATGTTTTGCTTTTGAATAGTTTTGAGCATCCTCCGAACTCTCATTACTCGGTAAAAGTCGAATAATATCCAGCCAAATGCGAACAAGAATAACAAAATTAAACCAAACCAATTGGATTCGTCCCATGTCGGCCAGCCCAGTGGATCCGTGAAAAATCTAAACAGAACCAAAACTAAAATTGGCAATGTGAAGGCTAGAATCTCATTTACTGCCAGTAGGGTATAACCTCGCACTGGAAGTTCCTTCAACCTCTTTAGAACCCATCCACCATGGGGTGCTAACTGTTTAGTTACTTGTAAAAATGGTCTTGCGAGAAATACTGCCCGCATTAACCCTGGTAAAAACAGGAACAATATGTAAAACTCCCAAACATTGGATGGCGGGATTGTAACAAGTCCTAACGGCTCGACCACAACCTACGCTTAGGTTACTCCTTTTTCAAATAAAGGCCGTAGGGTTCATGCATAGACTACTATTCGGGTGGGACATGCCCTTTTCACATGGACTTGCTGACTGGCTGAGTATGAGCGTTGATCGAGACTGGATTAACGAGAATGTAAAGTGGAGAGATTTCGGCACAGGTGTTCGTCTTGGAAAACTAGCTAGAGAGGATGCTTTGTCCCTTGTTCTCTACGATGTAATAAGTGATGTAGATGTGGACGCATTCATGCCTCACAGCCACCCGGGAGGAGAGTGCTACCTTGTTCTAGAAGGTGAGGTTTGGGATGAGGACGGAACCTACCCGCAAGGGTCTATTGTCTGGATGGATCGAGAAACTACTCACACTCCAAGAACTAGAGGACAGACTCTGATTCTAGTCTTGTGGCCTGAGGGTGTTAAAGCGGCTTGAGTCGATTAGCATGTGGACAAATATCTCAGCATACAAATTTCTAGATATGCCTGAGTATGAAGAACTGCGTGAACCACTGAAACAATTCTGTGACTCACACGGAATTTATGGAACGATTTTGCTCTCACCTGAAGGAATCAATATCTTCCTTTCAGCACCAAGAGAAAAAATCGATATTTTTGTCGAACACATCAAGTCTGATGAAAGATTTAGTGACATATGGGTCAAATATTCTGAATCTGAGGATTGTGCATTTAGAAAAATGAACGTACGCTTAAAGAAGGAAATTATCTCAATGGGTGACATGAGTGTGAAGCCTCACGAATTCACAGGAAAAC
>NZLM01000004.1 GCA_002694245.1 Methanobacteriota archaeon | reverse complement strand
TCTATCAACAGAGCAACGTGCTCAATGGCCTACTTCTCTTGTAAATCGCTTTGATCATGCAGATGTTCTTCAACCCCTGAATAGAGATGAACTCAAAATGCTGTGTGAGGCTAGGATATTCAGTGAATCAAAACTTAATTGGGAAATGCCTGATGATGCACTGGATTATGTGTTAGAGGAGACTTCTGGCTCTCCTGCAAAGGTAATGAGATTGATGCGCAATATTGTGGATGAAGAAAGGGCTAATCCTCGTAAGGTGGAATTTGACAAACCAGAAATACCAACTGATATGGAAAATGAGGAAGAACCAGAGTCAACAAATTTAGTTTCAGACCTAATACCGCAAACGGGGCAATTTGATCTGAATCTAGACGATTTAGAGCAACCTAATGAAGAGAATTATTTCGAAGCCGAGCCTTCAGTGTCTGTTTCAGGTCCATTTGGAGCTTTAGCTGCTAGGAATAGGAAAAACCGCTTTGAGGCACCATCATACGACAAAAATAGCATAGAAAATCAATCACCAAAGCCCATAGATGTGAGTGAAAACGAGTTATGGATTGCAGAAGAACCGTCTGCCAAGTTAGTTTCTCAGCAAGTCCAAAACGAGGTTTTGGAGCAAGAACCTGAAAATTTCATCACTGATGATATACAATTAGAGGAGGAAGATACTTACTACGAATCATCAACCGAAAAAGATGGGAATGTAGAGGAATTATTTGGAAAACTCCTGAATGCGATTGGTGTGCCCGACGGCTTAGGAGTGTCAGACTTACTCGCAGCACTTAGGAGACCAGTTATAGGTCAAAAAGAGAGCAATGCTTTGGATGTGATGACTCTTAGAAATCTATCAAAAAGTGAATCTGTTTTGGTTGAGGTTGCTTCAACAAGAGAATTCTCACCATCTGATTCAAGGCTAAGAGACAGATTGTCAATTGGAAGACCAAGAATGTCGCAGATGTGTAATCGACTCTATAGAGCAGGAATCTTGTCTGTTCAGCAAAAAGGTAGGTCGAGGATGTTCCTATTGACAAATGATGCTAGAGCCCAATTAATTGCATGGGGCATACTGGAGGTGAGCGCATGAGTTGGTCTGTTTCAAGGTCATGGCAAGCAGACGAATTAGTTTCAACAGCATGTAATGTTGGCAGCGACCTATTCATTGCAAACGGTCTTAGTATTACACTACTAGACGAAGAATTGAATCCACGCTGGACGAAATCAGTACCATTTAGAGTGCATGCTGCAAAACATGCATCTGGCAAGATAGCGATACTTTATGGTCATGGTTTCCATTTGATAAGAGTTACAGATGGCCAGCAAATTGGTGAAGGAAGAACTACTACCTCAGGATTTAGCGATATCTTACCACGGCCAGGTGGAGGATGGGTTTTATCATGCAGGAAAGGACAACTGCACGTGTTTAATCAAGAGGGTAGAGGTCTCAAAAGGCTTGGAGTTGGAGGAGTGAGAAGACTCGTGGGATGGTTCGATAGGGAACACCTAATGTGGCAAGATGTTGATGGTAAACTCAGATGTGCAAAATTAGCAAACGAAGACTCGCAAAGACTGCTTGAGGACCGAGTATGGTCATGGGTCAGCGAAATGTCGGGTGGCAAAGTCTTGCTACAGTCTGCTGATGGAATGCTATGGGAGGGATTACCTCACCCTTATGGATGGGATAGTCTAGAAACAATAGATACCAGATCCCTCGAACCCCTAGACTCTCATAGAGCTGGAGACGGATGGTGGGTTCTTTCAATCGAGGGGTCACTGGTAAGCATGACTGAAGATATATCTATTAAGTCAGCAAATACTAACTTAGGAGATTTCCTAATTGGGCTAGCCGCAAACAGTATGGCAACTGTAGACCGAAACGGACTTGTTCGCATTTGGCAATCTCCAGAGTTAGCTCAACTTAGAAGAGTAGAAATGCAGAAAATGTATGCTGAGGCAAAGGCNGCAAATGATTGGGAAGAAAGACGTAAGATCTTCAAAAGAGCCTGTGATGCNGAAGANGAGGGNAGGATNTCTCTTGCTATCGAATTATACGAGTCNTTGGGAAGGTCCTCGGATGTTAGTAGACTATTAGCTCGCATGCGAGGTGATTAATTGAGTGATANCGANGAAATATCTGATNTTGTAACCAAAGAGAAGTTAGANCATTATCTTGATTTAACAAGAAGAGCGAGAGCAAAAGCNACACCTATTCACNAGCAANATACGCCAGAATCTGAACAATTAATTGTAATCATGAGAATGGCAGATGATTATGCAAGTGATGCTAAACATTTCATGGACAAAGGCGACTATGTACGTGCATTTGGCGCCATTAATTATGCCCACGCATGGATTGATGCAGGTGTAAAGTTGAGGCTGCTTGACGGTCACGGTGACGACGTTTTGTTTACTCTTCCATAGGAGTTCAATCTACAAACCTAAGATGAGAGTTGCCAATTACCTCAATCCATGGTTGATTCGCTTGAGATAATCTACGTTTTAGCTGTGTATCAACAGTAAGAACCGGCCATCCTTTCTCAATCGAGAGAGCGAATAGCAAATCATCAGTGTGTTTGCTATCCACGTTGCTTGGAATGAAACTCTCAGATTTTGATACAAGCATAGGTATCATCAATTTCTTATCGTTTAGTGATTCTAACTCCTCAAGAACTTTGGGAACTAGGGCCAGATTCTTACTGCCAAAGGTTTCCATTAAGGCCTTGTCGATATTTATCCCGGCTTCAATGACTGCGACCCAGCCGCAGGCATCGACAATTACTCTTTGCATGACAATCACTGGATTGTTCCATGTCCAATTAGTCTCCAACGGGAGCCTACCCTTCTTGAGAGTGAGATTCTTTGTCCACTATCTGCACAAATCGGTAAGCGTAGGGTAAGTGTAGCTGAGCCTTTTTTGACATTGGAAACAACTCCAACACTGGTAGCAGTAGCAACGTTTACCATTAACATCTCATTGGATCTTAAGGGCATTATTGGGCTTGGTTCTTCTCCCTCGCCAGCAACCATGTTTTCCATAAGATGTACTGATATGTCTACAGCATCCCTAACCTCAGGAAGGTCACCAACTCGAGCAACGACTTGTCCAGATAGGTTGTCTGCAGTTGTAATCGCTGGATCAAGGGGAGTCGCCATTCCACACAACCCGCCAGCGTGCATGTTGTCTAAGTTTAGTCCTCCACCTTGCATACTGGAAACCTTAGTTTGAATTGGTTCGTAGGAAACCTTGCTACCTTTCTGGATTTTTCTTCCTGGCCCTATTACTATGTCATCATCGATGTTGAATTGCCCTTCGACAATACTACCTCCAATAACACCGCCACGTAGTTTGGTAGGACGTGTTCCTGGTTTGTTTATGTCAAAAGAGCGTGCGACGTGCATTATTGCTCTCTTGTCCTCTGACCTGTCAGGGGTTGGAATTGTAGCCTCGATTGCATGGATAAGAACGTCAAGGTTCACATCGTGGTGGGCTGAGACTGGAATAATAGGTGCGTTTTCTGCGATTGTACCTTTTAGGAATGACTTGATTTCCTTATGGGATTCAATTGCCCTCTCCTTGGTGACTAAGTCAATTTTGTTCTGTACAATCACTATATTTTCTATTCCAGCGATTTCCAGTGCCATCAGGTGTTCTCGTGTTTGGGGTTGGGGGCAGGTTTCGTTAGCAGCAACCATTAGCATTGCGCCGTCCATTATACTCGCTCCAGTGATCATGATTGCCATTAGGGTCTCGTGTCCTGGAGCATCTACGAATGAAATGACTCTCTGGAGCTCTGTGACATCGTCTTTGCCACCGTCTGGTCTTCGACCTGTAGCGTAATACTCACCATCTGATGTTTTGTAAAATGCAGTGTCTGCATAACCAAGTTTGATTGATATTCCACGCTTCAATTCTTCTGAATGCGTATCGGTCCAGATACCAGAAAGCGCCTTGGTGAGAGTAGTCTTTCCGTGGTCTACGTGTCCAACTAATCCTATGTTTACTTCTGGTTGTCCGGGAAGCTTGCGTGCCATGCTCCCCATACCTCCGTTTACCTCAGATCAGCCTCGCGGCTTCACTCGCTGCTCTCCTCAGCACTTTCTGCTCCGAGGATGTCAGATAGGCTCTTATTGGCAGCTTCTACAACTTTGAGGTTAATCTGTCTGGTATCTTGTGTGATGGTGTTACCACGGAAGTTCCTTCTCTTACGCATGCCGTCTGGCTTGTAGCGGAACCTTCTCTTTTCTCCACCCTTTGCTTTGTGAACTAGGTTGTGCCCTTTGAATCCAGTAGATGCAGTGACGAGAACAGATTGACGTGTTCCACCATCTAGATCAGAGCGCATTGGTGTTCCAGTCTTGTCAGATCCTCCGGTTATCTGTAACTTGTATCCGGCAAGTGTCTTGTCCCCTTCTCCTACAAATATACCATCGACAACATCGCCGATTTTCTTTCCAAGGAACTGGGATAGATTGTTTCCGCTTACTGTCATGTTGTATGACTGTCCATTGTTGTCTGGATTGGTGTCATTGACCACTGCGACGAATGTAGTGTCTGCCATGTTATCAACTCTTGAGCAGCCTGCCGACTTTGGCCGGGTATTTATGCCCTTTGTGCGTCGAAAAACCTAGTTCTAGCGGCGAAGTCTTGCTGGAATTAAGGTTTCAAGTCTCCTAGCAACATCACTGGGAAGCATGTGTGGCATCGAGATGTGCTGTGTTCTACCTCTGCCAACTTCAGACTTTGCAGTCTTTGTGACGATGATATCTTCTTGCGCCAGACGCTTCAAATGCTTCCACAGTGTAGTATGGCCTTTTGGGCTTTCATCGAACTCTTCACAGACCACATGGTATAGTTTTTCAGCCTCGCCGCTTGTTACGCTTTCCTGTCTCTTTAATCTACGACATAGACCCAAAAGAATCAGCATAGCGTGTGGTGGTATTGCATCGATGTTCATCGAGTCAGCATTTGAGGGCATTGTNACAACTGTTCTCTGCACATCTTTTGCTTCAATCATNGATCTTCCAGANGCTTCAGCTCTTTTNGCTGCGCCTTCTAAAAGCTCTATAGAATGACGAGCATCTCCAGANGGTGCAGCNGCTTGCGATACCAGTTGTAATATGTCATCAGGGCATGTACCTGTAACNAAACCCAGTTCTCTTCTTTGTGNNACGATTTTCATCAGACCTTCTTCATCATACGGTGGNACTCGTATGTGATTAGAACGCCCTAGTCTTGATATAACCGCATTCTCAAGCAAATCTAATACTTGCTCTTGACTAACTAAAATGGTTGACAGGGTCCCATTACTATCTCTATCTTCATCAATTCTCATCAGCTTGTAGATGATGTCATCACCAGATCTTCTAAGCAGGTGGTCTACTTCGTCTAGTATAACTATCAAGTGAGTATTACCGCTCTGTAAAATTCTTCTAACGCTGGTAAGTAGTTCTCCGACACCTAGTCCTCTGTCAGGATGGCCAGGATCTAAGTCCTGCACTATTTTTTGCATGACCCTAGACGGAGTTGCAGCATTCCGACAGTTTACGTGCACATATCGGATGTTTCTCTTGTCTGAAAGGTGGCGAATAACATCCTCACAGAATCTCTTGGCTAATACGGTCTTCCCGGAGCCTACAGGACCCGTAATTACCGCTCTACCAGTGCCCTCTGGATGTGCGAGACTACCAAAAACTGCTGCTAAGTCTCCTTGTATGCTCTCTCTGCCTACAATTACATTTGGGATATAATCAAAACCGAATACCTCAGGTTTACTGAGTATCAGCCCTGCTCCGATGCGGTCTAGATAGGAACTCATGACTAAACTAGGTCATCGTCTATGGTTATTGAACTTTCAATAAGAATTGGTTCTCAGGGTATCTCATCAAACTGATATCCAGTTTCCCATTTCTTCTCACCAAGAGCAACTTCTAACTCGAATGGAGTTACTAGCGGCTTTGCATACTTTACAGAATCATCAATAGCGATTCTTGGACAGGCTGTGTTGACAAATGCATCGACAGGATAGAAATCAATTAGTTCAGGACCGACATGCTCCAGAGCTAGTAAGTATCCTTTTTTCCCCTGCTTTGCAAGCATCCTTTTGAGTTTAAGTGCAAGACTGCGACGCATCTGTCCTGGTTTTTCCCCAATTAGAATAGCAAAATTTTGTGCATCTTGTATTGCCATGATTAGACCAAACCGTTGCCTCAAAATTCTCTCTATTCTGTCTGTCCCCATTTCGCTAGCATCGCCACTGTAGGGATCAAGCATAGCAAGGGGTTTGCCGGTATGTAGCGCTAGTCCAATCGGATGAAAGTCGCCGCTTCCAAGGAATAGGTAGTGGCCAATTTCATCATCGTCCCCGGAATAATTGCAACCAAGTACTTGCCCTGGGAACGTTAGTCTTGCTCCACCAACAGGAACTTCAACTTCGAAACCAGCTGCCTCAAAGCGTTTTTTGTAGTCGAAAACAAGGTGTAGGTGCTGAATAGAAGCAACCAATCCAAGTTTGCTTCCCTTGAGAGGAGACACTCTTCCTACAGCATCAAGGAACCTTTCTTGCGCTTCTTCCTCGGTCATGTTTGAGATATCGCCCTCGGCAAGTCTTGCCTGTGCGATTGCACGGTGTTGTACCAAGATTGGAAGCACAGGGTCGATTGCAGGATCGCCATCATAGGTGACATTGATGAACTGCGTAGGCATTCCTGAATCGATATTCATTTGTGAATGGCCCATGTGAGCTACTAATTCAACTCCCATCATTTTCATTTTGTCNTGTACTAAATCGCATGCTCCATAGCATGGGTCAGCGGCAAGAATCACCTTAGCAGATGTTTCATCCTCGATTTCATCCATCATTTCGAGTGCNTGCATTTTCAACCCTTCAGGGATTTGAAGCGCAATCAATCGATGGTCATGACCCTTGATTCTCTCAATCAATTCCTTCAANTCGAAGTCATGACGATCAAGGTCCATACTTACACCTCGCCACGCCGCTNATTGAATAGGCTACCGGNTNTGCGAATCAAGCCTCAGCAAGATAGTCAACATACTCGTCTGGTTCGAGTAAATTTTCCATATCAAGCTCGTGTGCGTTTAGAATTATAATCCAACCNAGATCATATGGCGAATCGTTGACNAACTCGGGGTTAATCTCTACTTCGCCGTTTACCTCAGCAATTTCTCCAGCAAATGGGCTAGGGAAAGTTAGTTTTTCTTCTGCTGTCCAAATGGAAAACAGGTTTTGCTCTTCATCTACTTCTGTTTCGGCATGTGGCAGGATAACTCTCAGTACTTCTCCAATGTCTGAAGCTAGGTAATCTGATATGCCAATTACCAAGCGGTCGTCCTTTTCTTGATACCACAAGTGGTCTCTAGAATACTTGCGACTGTGGGCTATGCCGAATTCCATGACTTCCTCATCCATGGTCTCAACCTGTGTCGCCCGTTATGCAAGTAATATATGAACGCGTTGTTAGAAGTGAATTATCAAGGGGTATGCATAAAATGCTGTAACCACTTGGGTTGTAATATGCGATTCGAAGAGACTGATGAGCAACAAATGATTCGTGAGATGGTAAGGGACTTTGCAGAGTCAGTATTACCTCCNACTATCGAACACAGAGACGCAAATCAAATACCTCCTGCAGAAGAATGGGCTCAATTTATTGAGTANGGTTTACAAGGGATTACAATCCCTGAAGAGTACGGTGGAAATCCTGTCGATGATATCTCNGAATCAATAATTATCGAAGAGTTAGCAAGAGTCGATCCATCTTTTTCAGTCATGTTCTGTGTGCACGTTGGCCTNTGTGCGAAAACAATCGCACTCCATGGTAATGAATACCAAAAGAAAGAATATCTCACTAGGCTTGCAGCAGGNGAAGTAGGCGCATACTCACTTTCTGAGGCTGGAGCAGGTACAGATGCTGCTGCAATGGTTTGTAAGGCCAAGCTATCAGATGATGGAAAGCACTACATTTTGAACGGAGAAAAGATGTGGGTGACAAACGGTGCTCAAGCACAAATATACGTTCTGTTCGCAAAAGATGTTGACCACCCAGACTACGGTGTGAAGAAGCACGGGGGNTCTACTGCTTTCATTGTAGAACAATCATTCGAAGGTTTCAGTGTTGGAAAGAAAGAAGACAAGTTGGGGATCAGGTCATCAGATACATGCACTTTGATTCTAGAGAACTGCAAGGTTCCAGTTGAGAATGTGTTGAAAGGTTCCGGAAAAGGATTCGCAATAGCGATGAACGCTCTTGACAATTCTCGAATCGGCATCGCAGCACAGGCTCTTGGTATCGCTCAAGGAGCGTACGAAGCTGCACTGAAGTACTCTCANGAGAGAGAAGCATTNGGCAAGCCAATTGCACACCACCAAATGATNACNTCCTACCTAGCAGACATGGCAACNAGAATCGATGCTGCAAGGCTACTNGTTTACAAAGCATCATGGGCTAANGAAGAGCACTACGAAAACNGTGGAACNAGNCATACNAAGGAAGCCAGTATGGCTAAGTTGTANGCTGGAGACACCGCAATGTGGGTTACTGAAAAGGCGATTCAAGTTCTTGGTGGATATGGGTATACCAAAGAATTCCCTGTAGAGAGATTCTTCAGGGATGCAAAGATTACTCAAATCTACGAAGGTACACAGGAAGTTCAGCGTATCGTNATTGCTAGAGCAATTCAGCCCTGATTTGATACCACTAGGTGGTTNTCATGCAGGACGATACTCNCTCNGTTCAAGATTCAGTCGTTACTGGTGACTTACATGTTGGGGACATCAATAACAATCAACAGACTACTAGTATAGATAAATCAATCAACATTGAAGGAGATATTCTCCAAAGTGCAGCACCAATTACCAGTATNATCTTCAAATCAATTACTAGAATTGTTGCTATAGTTCTCATTAGTGTGGTAGCAATANTAAGTATCGTATTGTGATATAGCCTGCTTATTTACAANTGACATGTAGCTTAGTTGAGTTTAANTNACCAACCTANTTTTTNGATCATGCAAAACTAGTATTTNCCATTACGTTTCTTGCTTTTTTTGAACTGTTGAATTAGTCCACANTCGTGGCAAATCCAGTGCTCAACAGAAACAAAACCAAGCATTTGTCGTTTAATTACAATTGATATGTCTGGAGATTTACAGGATGGGCAAATCCCGGTTGAGCGCAATTTCGCTCAACTCATCTGANGACTACCATTCCGCCACGCATCTTTGAGCATGATCCTGGAATCAAGAATAGGTCAGCAAGCCACCAAAATCCAAATCCTTGGAATGTGATCAATGCTACGAGGAAAATTCCTACTCCTCTTCCTACGTATAGGTGGTGAACTCCCAAAAATCCAAGGAAAAACCATANNAGGTACGCCACCANAACATCTGGCTNGTTNCCTGCTGTGGTCATTACTGCTGTCGGTTGTGCCATCACAACTGGTTGTTGGACGACTTGTTGCATTCCTGGCTGAGCAGGATACTGCACTGGCTGAACATATTGCGCATCTTGTGGCTGCATNTGNGTNTGNCANCTTNNTTNGTTTATTAAATGTCTCAAATTATAACAACATTTCANCTCCCCANTTTTCCNATCTAAAACGGCATACNGTGNATTATGTTGGCAGCATGAAGTAATCATATACATTCAGAGGTATTTCTTTCCTGAATTGAAGATTCATTGTTACAACAGATACGTCATTAC
>NZLM01000003.1 GCA_002694245.1 Methanobacteriota archaeon | reverse complement strand
CCGTGATGGCCCAATTCATGTGTAAGTGAATCTTTGAAATGTGTAGCCATCTCTGAAAGATTTACTCTGTCTTGAGGGCGTTTAGGGCCCGCCAGTGCTGGATCAACTGTGGACAAGTCAAGCTCAAGCATTGCAGTATAGCTCTTCTCTGGTGCAGACGNATCATACCATAGGCCCTGCGCCTTGCAATATGCTTCAACTCCAGCGATGTGGTCATCCTCTCTTCCAGACANTCGCATGTAGGATAGAGTGTTTTCATCGACAGGGAAGAAGCCACAAGTTGCTCCATANTCTGGAGCCATATTTGCTATTGTAGCACGATCTGGTAACGANAGTGCTGACATTCCAGGTCCAAAGAACTCNACGAATTTACCAACAACCCCATGTTCTCTAAGCATCTCTACGATTCTTAACGTCATATCTGTCGCTGTTACCCCGGGGTTTAGAGAACCAGTTAGCCTAAATCCTACTACGTCAGGTGACAACATGTAGATCGGTTGGCCTAGCATAACAGCCTCAGCCTCAATACCGCCTACTCCCCAACCTAAGACTCCAAGTCCGTTAATCATCGTGGTGTGCGAATCTGTACCTACCAAAGAGTCTGGTAACCAAATTCCATTTTCTTCTCTCGCNACTGTAGCGATCCATTCCAAATTAACCTGATGCACAATCCCTCTTGAAGGTGGCACTGCCCTGAAATTTTCAAGAGATTGTTGACCCCATTTTAGGAATGTATATCTTTCCATATTTCGATGATATTCGATGTCTAGATTGAGATCTAGTGCTTTGGCATTCGAACCAGAAACATCAACTTGCACCGAATGGTCAATTACTAAGTCTACTGGCACTTGTGGGTTTACCTTTTCTGGATCTCCACCCATTTCTACCATTGCATCACGAAGTGCAGCAAGATCAACTACCGCTGGAACTCCTGTAAAATCTTGTAAAATGACTCGAGATGGGCGAAATGGGATTTCTCCTCTCTCACCATTTGCAGTCCAGGTTGCGATATTTTTNACATCGTTTTCAGTAATTAGAAAGCCGTCACAATTTCTCAATGCGCCTTCNAGAAGCACTCTAACCGAGTATGGAAGGGAGGAAGTATCAATGCCAGATTCATCTATTGAATCAAGGGAATAATAATGACCACCAAGTGCGAATTCTTTTTTCGAGTNAAAAGGGTCTGATTCGCTCATGGTTGAAGGGGTTAGTCCCCATCATATCAACATGTCTTATGCCTGTATTATTCGTCAGAATTGGTACCAAGGAGAATCGCCTTTAATTCCATCATCTGTAATNGTTATAGAACGAATAGTTACATTATCGACTGGTCTATCGTTATCGGTATCAACTTGTGATATCGAGTCAATATGTTCTTGACCGTCTGTAACTGTCCCGTAAACAGTATGACAAGATTGTTGGGAGCAATCTTTACCNTCACTCCANTCGAGCCACGTAGGNTNTGAGCCAGTTGGAACAATGTAGAATTGTGAGCCGTCTGTGTTCAGNCCTGCNTGTGCAGCAGCCAGTGCCCCCGGTTTGTGTTTGAGCCCGTTCTCNTGTTCACCGGGAAGAGACCACTGATTCATTTGACAGGTTTTTGCAGTATACGCAACACCATCAGTATTGGTTTGTTTACCNTTGCAATATCCATACCATTGTGCTGCATGACCTCCAGAACCACTGTTGTATTCGAAGTCCCCTCCTTGAATCATAAATCCTTCAATCACNCTNTGGAANATTACATTGTCGTACTTGCCGCTCTCTGCTAATAGTATGAAATTCTCAACATGTAGCGGAGCTTCCGCTCTGTGCAGAGCTATTGTGACGATTTCATCATGCTGAATCCCGTTTTGATCAGTCCATGTAATTCTCATCTCCGCNTCGCCGTCCTCAAACTCTGGACTAGATTGTGCAAATTGTAATGCAGCAAGAATCAGAAGCAAACCTGCAACTATTGCAAATAATCCCGCAGGNGTNGGTGNTCCCTCATTGAAGAGCCTTGGAATGGTTGTTGNAGCGATTCCTTTATCCTGCATTTCATTCAAAATTTGGTTATTTAGNGCATTGGCTTCNTTGTCTCTNGGGTTAGCTTTCAATGCATCCCGCAGTAATTTTGCGGCTTTCCTGTATTCTGCCTTTGAACCGCTCTTTGTAGCTTGCATGTAGACCGCTTGGCCTGCGAGTTTGAGGGTGACTGCTTCCTTACCGTCTGGGTCGAANTTTCGTAGTACGTCAAGCGCACCAGCAGTTTTTCCTTTGTTCAGAAGTTTCTCTGCTTCTTTCCAAGCATCGGCCAGGTTTTCGGCTGCCATGGCTAGCCTAGAATAATCACAGTTTTGAGGCCTTGCCTTGTGAATTTATTCAACGCGACATCAACACATCTAAAGAGCGTGGGCATTCGCAGGTATGGCAGTGGCCAATACCCCTACGGGGTAGTGGGCAAAGGGGACAACCCGAAATGGACAAAATTGTAAACGATTTTACCATCAACATAGCAACAGCAAATGGCACTGGTTCTCAGTCTGCCAACCTAATTCTTTTACAGACATTATTCGATATGGGGATACCTGTTAGCGGGAAAAATCTGTTCCCATCTAACATCTCTGGTCTACCAACGTGGTACATTGTACGTCTCTCAGAGAAAGGATACCAAGCCCCTGGAGACAGAACTCACATTCAGGTACTCGTAAACCCAGCAACATGGGAAGATGACTTAGCATCGCTAGAACCGGGTACAGTTGTAATCTGGAATACAGACTCAAAAATGGAGATGAACAGGGACGACGTCATTTCTTATCCAGTACCTATGACTAAAATTGCAAGAGGTTTGAACCCAAAACTGGCTAGAATGATAGCCAATGTAGTGTATGTTGGGGTTCTAGCAGAATTACTAGGCATGGACCAAGATGTTCTCGAAGAAGCGATCTCCAAACAATTCGGTGGAAAGGCAAAAGCGATTGAATTGAATGCCGAAGCATCGAGATTGGGTAGAGCATACTGTGCTGAAGAACTAACCAAGAGTGACCCATATGCTGTAGCATCAAGAGAGGTGCTTGAAGGTGGTTTCTTCGTTGAGGGTAACGAAGCAGTTGCGCTTGGTTCTATCTTTGGTGGAGTACAGATGTTGTCTTGGTACCCAATTACGCCATCATCAAGCCTTGCTGAAGGAATAATAGCATGGCTGCCAGAATTGAGAACCCATGAAGGTAAAGCTACCTACGCTGTTCTACAAGCAGAGGATGAATTAGCCGCTGCTGGAATGGTACTAGGTGCGGGATGGGCTGGAGCACGTGGAATGACTGCAACCTCAGGTCCGGGCATATCGTTAATGCAGGAATTCATCGGCCTGTCTTACTTCGCTGAGGTCCCTGCAGTATTCTGGGATGTAAACCGAGTTGGACCATCGACTGGGTTGCCAACAAGAACCCAGCAAGGAGATCTAACAATGCTTTACGAAAGCAGTCATGGTGATACACAGCATATTGTGTTTATACCAGGAACTGTCGAGGAGTGCTTCGAATTTGGCTGGAGAGTTTTCGATGCTGCAGAGAGATATCAAACTCCTGTTTTCGGTTTCTCAGACCTAGATTTAGGTATGAATAAGTGGGCAAGCCAAGGTTTCGAATATCCCTCTGAGCCTATGGACAGAGGTAAGATAGTTCTAACCAAGGAACAAATGGATTCAATCGAAAATTATGGCCATTACAGAGACGTTGACGGTGACGGAATACCATACAGAACTCTTCCAGGCTCGGGACTAGATCCGATTCTATACAGAGGTACTGGTCACGATGAAGATGGTGTCTACTCTGAAAAGCCAGAAGTTTACTATGAACTAATGCAGAGACTGAAGCGCAAGATAGATGGAGCAAGGGACAAGCTTCCAGCACCAATCGTACGAGAGGAAGGAGACCAAGACATTGGAATTATTTTCTACGGCTCAATGGAAAATACAATCGAGGAAATCGACGACATTCTTGAGGAGATGACTGGAAAGAAAGTTAGCACTCTTCGAGTTAGAGCGTTACCTCTTCATAGCGAAGTTCAAGCCTTTGTTGAGAGTTACAACAACGTAGTCGTACTCGAGATTAACCGTGACGCCCAGCTTTATGGAATAATGCGAAAAGAATATCCTAATCACTTACTAAACAAGATGCACAGCGTAGCATACAGTGATGGAATGCCCCCAAGAGCGAGATTGTATGCTGAAAGAATTGCAGAAGTATTGAAGGAGGCAGGCGAATGAAAGAAAAGCCAGTTAGAGCAGTAAAATTGAATGTCATAAATGAACCAAAAGATTCCTACACAGGAGGTAAATCTTCACTTTGCCCAGGATGTGGGCATGACCAAATTTCTAGCGTGATTGTTAACGCTGCATGGGATAATGGAATAGAGCCACACAAGATTGCAAAGATGAGCGGCATAGGTTGCTCCTCGAAAACACCTGCATATTACCTAGGGCAATCTCATGGTTTCAACACTGTACACGGCAGAATGCCCTCTGTGACCACTGGTGCTAACGTAGTCAACACAGACTTAACCTACCTTGGAGTATCAGGAGATGGAGATTCAGCCTCAATTGGTATCGGTCAGCTAATCCACGCAATTAGAAGAAATGTGGATATGGTTTACATTGTAGAAAACAACGGAGTATACGGGCTGACAAAGGGTCAATATTCTGCTACCGCAGATGTAGGTTCCAAGAAAAAGAAGGGAGCAGTAAATGAAACACAGCCTATCGACTTGTGTGCGATGGCTATCAACCTTGGATGCTCATTTGTTGCCCGCTCTTTCAGCGGTTCAAAGAAGCAACTAACTGCGATTATAAAGGCAGCAATGTCACACAAGGGATTTGCTTTAATCGACGTAATCAGTCCTTGTGTAACCTTCAACAATAACGATGAATCACTACGTTCATATGGATACGTAAAGGATAACCAGGCCGAGTTACACTCGGTTGGATACATCCCTCACTTTTCCCCTCTTGAGCAGGTTGAAGTTCCTGCAGGATCATTCAGAGATATCACTCTTCATGATGGTTCAACAATGAGGCTGGAGACCATATCGGAAGACCATGACATTTCCGATGCTGTAGCAGCACTAACGGCCTTGCACAGAGCAGATGCAGAGAGAAAGCACGTCATGGGACTTCTTTACTTCGATGGGGAAAAACCTGCACTAGACGACGATCTAGAATTGCATGAAACCCCAATTGTAGAAATGGGAGAAGATATTCTAAGACCATCCAAGGAGAAGTTTGACAAGGTCATCTCAGCACTTCGTGCATGATTAACTCAAACCGCTTAATTGAAGAATGAGAGGCTTTTGCCCCTCTTTGCTAGTCTCTTAGTGTAGTGGTCCATCATGGTGGGTTCTGGTCCCGCCGACCTCGGTTCGAATCCGGGAGAGACTACCTAAGCAACTGTGATTG
>NZLM01000002.1 GCA_002694245.1 Methanobacteriota archaeon | reverse complement strand
CCAGCCCCAGCAGCACCTGCACCAGCAGCACCAGCACCGGCACAGGCACAGCCTAGACACCAAAGTAGCCCAGAGGTAAGAGAACGCCTACAAGCAGTAGGTGCTATCGCACAAGCGATCAGCGCTGAAGTACAGAAGGTAATTATTGGTAAGAGCCACGTTATTGACAATGTTCTTATCAATATTCTATCCAACGGTAATCTTCTGTTCGAAGATTACCCAGGACTTGCTAAGACCTTGATGACAAACACCTTCGCAGATGCGTTGGGTTGTGACTTCAAGCGTGTTCAGTTTACGCCTGACTTGCTACCAGCGGACATTACCGGTACAAACATCTACGACGCTAAGAAGGGAGAATTTACCTTCAAACCAGGTCCATTATTCTGTAACCTGCTACTAGCTGACGAGATTAACCGTGCTCCTCCTAAGACTCAAGCAGCTTTGCTTGAAGCTATGCAGGAGAAGCAGGTGACTATCGGAACAGTCACTCACAAACTCCCCGCACCATTTATTGTAATGGCAACGCAAAACCCTGTAGAGCAGGAAGGTACCTACCCATTGCCTGAAGCGCAATTAGACCGTTTCATGTTCAAGATGAGCGTTGGATACCCAGACCGTGCAGACGAAGACGAAATTCTCGCAAGACGTATTAATCGTGGAAAGGACGCCGTTGATGTTGATGTAATCACAGATCCACAGCGTGTTATCGCAATGCAGCAAGCATGTGAGGACGTTTACGTCGATCCAGCATTAAGAATGTACATGGTCGAAATAGTAAGCCGAACTCGTGAAGATCCTAGAGTTNTAGTTGGTTCTTCACCTCGTGGTTCACAAGCTCTACTGAAGACATCCCGTGCAGCCGCAGCTCTACGTGGACGTGACTTCGTAACACCAGANGACATCAAGACAGTAGCNGAACTAGCAATTGCTCACAGAATTATTCTAAAGCCAGAACACCAAATCAAAGGGTTAGAGGCNGGAGAAGTAATTCAAGCGATTTTGCGAGAAGTTCCAGTACCTACTGTTTGATTCTCTAGTCAAACATAGATGAGGTGCTTAGCATGTGGAGCCGTAANAGTGCAATGTTAGGGTCACTAGCAGTGGCTATGTATCTGCTAGGACTAACATTGAGGAATTCACAATTAGTCACAATTGCTGTGGTTATTTTTGTATTCCTAACTTGGGCAGCANTATTCGGCGGACATGCTGATGTAGCTGCTAGCGGTCGACGTGCTGATGAATGGACAGGAGAAGAAGGAGTCTCTTTGTCAAATGTGTCTGCAATGAGAAAGTTGTCAAGTGCTAGAATTTTTGAAGACGGTGAAGTATCGGTTACCTTACGTATGCAGAACCATTCAGCACTTGGNAAAATCCTCGAAGTAAGAGACAGAGTTCCAGAGGTAATGCGTATCAAAGATGGTGCAAATTACATTTTGATGGAACTTGGTCCAAGGAGGGAGACTTTCATCGAATATACAGTAGAATGNCCGCTGAGAGGGTTCTACAGTCTTGGTCCAGTGGCTGTTCGTGTCCAAGACCCGTTCGGATTGTTCCATAAGGAAAAGGAGTTGCACGTATACAATGACTTCCTAGTATTCCCTAAGATGGAAGATNTGAAGGAGACATTCGTNAAATCTAGAGTACCAAAGATTTTCACTGGTGCAGTAAATATCAGACAACCAGGACCTGGTTCTGAATTCTATTCTCTACGTGAATACTTCGATGGAGATTCGTTTAGAGCAATCAACTGGTCNGCTTATGCTAGAAGTGGAAAACTAATGGTTAACGAGAGAGAAAGAGACGCAGTCAGCGACATTATCCTCATCGTTGACTCAAGAGCCGTATCCGAGACAGGACCAGTCTCAAGAAATGCTCTAGTTTACTCAACAAGAGCAGCAGCAAGTCTTGCAAAATATTTCCTNGGNCGCAGAGATTCTGTGGGATTGATTACTTACGGAGATGAAGTAGTGAGCGTGGATCGGGACACAGGAAAGAAACAGTTGTACGTAATTCTGACCAAGNTGGCTGGCGCTATGGCAAGAGGAAACATCCCTCTACAAGTTGTTGTNAATAGAATNNTACCGCACATCAACAAGGGTAGTCCGATAATNGTTCTATCCAATCTTGAGGATGATCCAACAATAGTNAGCGCNCTAAGAGANTTCAGAGCAAGAGATTTCGATGTGACAGTGCTATCTCCTTCGAGTTTAGAATTNGAATTCGATGCTAAGAGATTAGATAGAACTGGGTATGAAGTTATGAAGACAGAGCGTGATGTACTAATCAGCGAACTGCGAGGACTAGGNGTCAACATCATGGATTGGGAACCTGACATGTTACTGNCGACAGCACTTGCCGGTGCGAGAGGATTTTGAGGAGGAGATTGAATGGCTAGAAAATCAGGCGACACCTCACATCTGTACGATGGCAAAACAGTCCGTTCAGCAGCTCCNTCGAGGAAGAAACTCGCAGGCACAGCATCTGCTACTGGAGAAATTCCAAAGGATGCAATTCCGACAGTCGAAATTCCAACCTTTATCGAGAGTTTGTTAGGAGGACCGCTTGTTCCCAAGATGAAATTCCTCCCGGCCGACAAAATGGTTCAAAACTTGCAACTCGGATGCTATGGTGTCCTAATTGCTCTTGGGATTTTGACTTACATCGTAACACCCGCAGTAGGNACACTATGGTTCGCAATAACCGGATCAATAACAATTGCAAATATTCTACAATTNCTTGTTGTCATTGGTGCAATAGGAACTGGATTCTGGGGNACTATGACTCGAGATGCTCGGTTTTTACTTGGATCATATATTCTATTCATNCTTTCAGTAATGCGTTTCGCATCCTCAAAGGTATCTCTATCGCAAGATATCTTCGGGTTTGGTGATAGTGACTTCTTGCTAACAGTTCTAGTTGTTATCTATGCTGTTTTACTTGTAATGTANTTTGAGCTGTCAAACGGAGTTCTGCGATTCAGTATGCTTGATACTTCGATNAGGACTAGGGAAGTATATGTCATGAACGTTAAGAAAATCATTGGTAAGTATCACCGTTCACTGGTCATTAACCCTCTTATTGCTGGTACACTAGCAATGATAGTCCTNTCAGTGAACACAATTCTGCCAGCCTTCATCGGTTTATTCTCTGAACAGACNGCACTGCGATTAGAAGAATCAGTAGAATTAATCTCAGTTTACGGTGTTGCACTTGGAACATTATTCGTATTCCTTGTAGTTGGAGGTCTATTCGCTCTCGACCTTCCAACTCACATACAGTCCTGGAGAGAAAATAAAGAATGATACAACTCTGAAAGTGTTTCAGAGAGGTTCGTTG
Organism: Methanobacteriota archaeon; assembly: GCA_002694245.1. Taxonomy (GTDB): domain Archaea; phylum Thermoplasmatota; class Poseidoniia; order Poseidoniales; family Poseidoniaceae; genus MGIIa-K1. The sequence continues at coordinate 17,218 of NZLM01000002.1, read as the reverse complement.
AGTCGATAATCATCCTTGTACCGTATTCATTTTTTGAAATGATTTCGTGTTGGGTATTGATATCNAATTTACCAACGACAGTTGCAATTGCTGTTCTGTACTCGATTTTTCCACAGATGAACTGTTCTATTTGGCCTAGGTCGTGGATTGGAATTACTATTTTTGTAGCNTCTGGTGTTGAATTTACCAGCCATGGGGTAATTCCAGATTGCTCAATCTTTGATAACAATTCACTACCCANTGGCTTNTCTTCNGAAATAATAGCAACTCCCGGCTGGCATCCTATTGCAACCGTTTTACTATCCTGAATGTCNGGTCCTACAACCGTTGGAGCTGTTGCGTTGGGATTGTGGAAATTTTTGATTTCCAAAGGGATTCCATGTTTTATCAACGGCTTGACTGTAGCNGGGTGTAANACTGGTGTNCCGTGCATAGACAATTCAGCAGCTTGGCCNTATCCNAAGTAAGGNATTGAGGGTGTNTCTATGCCCCATCTAGGATTAAGTCTCTTGATNCCNTCAACATCTTTCCATAATACNAGTTTNTTAGCACCGCATAAGTTTGCGAAAGCAGCAGCAGAGTGGTCAGAACCTCCTCTGGTAAGGAGGGCAATTTCTCCGTCATCCCCTTCACCAAACCATCCTGTAAGTATGGGAATTCCTACTAATTTTTCAAATTCCAAATTTCTAGAAGATTCAATGATGTCAATTTCTTTTGCACGTCCAATTCCGCTCATCCTTATTCCAATGTCTTCAGCACCAACAGGGTGCGCATTTTCAAGTCCGTTATCTCGTAGTCTGTGAGCNACTGCCAAAGCAGATAGGCGTTCACCAGCAGCCAAAATTTTGTTTTCGGTGTTTTGTGATGCTTCACCTGTGGTATACTTCAGTAATTGTTGCGANATGCCTGAAGTCACTTTTTCAAATAAGTCTCCAAATTCNCCCTTATCCAAACCNGGAGCGAATCTTAGATGNTGATAAATCAAATCTTGAACAAGGCGACTGGCATATCTTGGTTCTCTTGCAGCTCGAATCAACCTGTCAGTCATTCCCCATAATGCAGAAACTACGACCAGAGGGGAGCCTTCGCTATTCGCAACAATTTCAGCAATACGATCAATATCGCTGCCATCACGCAGACAAGATCCACCAAATTTGTGAACAACGATTTCATCCATCAATGTAGCCTCCTTGGATTCCCAAGTCGGCAATAACTAATCTCGCAACCGCTTCTACTACTGGCCTTGCTCTAGGAGCAATTACAGGGTCATGTCTGCCCTTGATTGCTAACTCCTCCATCATACCTGTAACTTGATTGAATGTTTCTTGTGGTTTTGATATACCACTCGGTGGCTTGAATGTAACCCTAACATGGATAGGCGCTCCACTGGCCATGCCGCCTAGTGCTCCATCNGCTCCTTCATCTAGGCTCATGTCNTCACCCCACTTNTCGTTGTGCTTGCTTCCTCGCATTAAACCNGCATTAACTCCTCGGCCAAATTCTACAGCTCTTGCAGCAGGTATTGCCATTAGTGCTCTAGCTAGGGCAGGCTCAATACCTTCGAACCAAGGTTCCCCAAATCCTACAGGAAGTCCTGAAATTACCAAATCCACTCGGCTTCCAAGAGAGTCTCCCTCTTTCCTAGCTTCCTCAGCTAAGGAAATCCCATCTTCCCCCTCAAGACCTCCGAGAGCTCCTACAGTTGCTTCGATTTTCCACTCTTTTGGTAATATATTCCTNGAAATTGATGCAGCAGCGACTAAACCTGCTGTAAGACGAGCTGAGAATGAACCGCCTCCTCTTAGGTCTGCGGCACCTCCAGTTTTNACGCTGATTGGATGGTCTACATGTCCTGGACGGGGCTGGTAAGGAAGAAATGAGTAGTCTTTTGATTTTACATCTCTATTCTTGATNAGAAGTAGGATTGGCATNCCAGTNGTCTTNCCATCATTTACACCAGACAAAATNTCAACATCATCGGTTTCCTTGCGTTTACTCGCTAATCCAGAGCCGGGTCTCCTAGAAATCATATCAGCAATAAGTTGGTCCACATCTAATTTCGTATTAGCTGGCATCCCCTCAATTAATGCGCCCACTGCAGGCCCATGAGATTCACCAAACAGGGTGACCACCATGTTCTCCCCAAGGCTCATCCGCATTGCTAACAAGATACTTCAGCAGGCTCGTATTCATCAATGTGTGGTTATATTGGTGACTGCACTTTTTCACGAATTGAACACCTTGGTTTCAATAATTTCCACATCATCAAACCGTTGATACCAAGNTCTTAACCTCTCAATTGTAGGTTTACTGATTGAAGGAGAGAAGATAGCAATAGCAGTCCCAGATCCACTAATTCCAGCAGCCCTTGCTCCGTTGACAAATGCGTCATTGGTGAGTCTTCTCCCTCTAGGATCATTAAGAGCGCCAATCACTCCTCGACCATTCCAAGTCAATGCCACAAGGTCGTTTCCTTCTTGCAAGGCATTTAGGGACTGTGCAAATGCTTGTTGATGTGGGACAAAGTCATCAGGAACTGGCCTTTTTTCCCTAGCCCCTCTACAGATTATCATGACATTCCATTCATCTGAATTTGGGCCGGGGGATTCTAACAGGACCCCTTGTGCAGCGGATTCTGCGTTGATGTCTACGAGTTTCCATCCTCCTTCCAATGCTGCCCATGAATCATCATAACTTCCAGTGATAGAAACACCTGCAGATAATTGAGCATCGGCAGCGATATCCACAATTTGATGATTCTCAAGTTCATTTCCAGTAGCCTCACATAGTGCAAGGATTGCAGCTACCGCAACAGCTGAACTGGANTTGAGTCCCTGCCGCTGCGGGATTTTTGAGTTGACAGACCAATAGAATTCAACCGTTGGTAGAGTGTGACCAAACTTTTCCCATGATTTTTCNACAGATGTCAAAAGGTTATCTTCGTCGCTAAGTTCTCGTTTCGACGGTTTATCCAAAAGTCTGACTTTAACAGGTAGGTCAAGAGCAAGTGATGCACCATATCCAAGTCCGGCAGCATGAAGAAGACTACATCCTCCATTTGCTGTTCCCGTACCCAGAACTGCCATNTTTTCACCTACCTTTCCGTAACCTTCGCATTGATTGGTTGTCCAACGTGACGCCCAGTGGTTGAATCCCATCCGATTATTTTGTCACCAACTTTCAGTTCTGTGATTGAAATCGTATTCGAATCNCCGCCAACTAGCCTAACNGTCTCCGCTTGCTGAAGAAATGTACCTGCCTCATTATTGTTACCATCAANCCACTTGACCATTATGAAAGGCCTCCTCTCAATTTTTATCCTTCCAATAACAGATTTTCTTGCTAAACCTGTTGANGACAATACAAGAATNTCGTCACCCATTTTTAGTTCTGAAAGGTACTTAGTTTCTCCATTTGACATAAGCGTGTAGCAATTTGCTGCTCCTGCATTTACTCTAAATGGCCTGGTTGGTACAAACTCAGAGTCTATCGTCTCTCCGTGAACTAAGACCATAGATTTGGAACTAGAACCAACAACAATCCCTTCTCCAATTTCTAAGAAATCTATCATATCCACACAGATTCTATCGCCAACCCCTCCTTCCTTAACATCTGTAACAATAAACTCGTTTAGGACTTCGCTTTCAGTANTTGNATTTACAACAAATTGGTTGNTGTNNCTTTCGTTTCTTTGAGATTTTGCNATNAANGCCGTNCCCAAGGTATCGCTCGGAACAAGTAATGCGTCAACTCCAATTTCTAGAGCAAAAGCCGCACCTAGTACCTGTTCAGGAGATGAAATTCTTGCTGCAACTTTTGTTGGTCCTCCATCACAAGCTGCAATGATGTTCTCAATTGGAATCATTTTCCACTCTCCAAGGTCGAGTAGAATCCAAGATACACTTCCTGCCATCGACCTCGCAGTTGCTTGTCCGGATGAATTACTGACGTCTACACGCCTACCAACCTGCTTTCCTTCAATGTAAATAGCATTACCATCAATGATTAGGTCCTCATCTACAACACGATCAACGCCAGGAACTTTGCTACCGGATTCAAGCCAAACTTCCATGCTTTCACAATCCGCATTTTTTCATTGCTTCAGAGACCTCAGAACCATTGTGCACGATCATTTTCAGCGCTGAGACCATAGATTCAGGGTTTTCATGAGAGAACACTTGGCGACCCATACAAACACCACCGCCTCCTGCTTGCATAGAATCATACACAATCTGAAGAATATCTTCAGTGCTTGAACCAGCGGGTCCACCTGCAATTAAAACCGGTATAGGGACAGAGTTTGTCACCTTGCGAAATGATTCGATTGAACCGGTCCATTTTGTTTTGACAACCTGGCAGCCTAGTTCAAACGCAAGCCTAGCAGCATGTGCTGCACCTTCTGTAACATCGCCATCCATTATTGAGAGGTTCTCACCCCTTGGATAAATCATACCAAGTAATGGTACGTCGAGATAATTTGTATCGCTTGAAATGATTCCGAGTCTCTCTATCATATCTGCTTCTGTAGGGCTTCCCATGTTAACCTGAACACTAACACCCTTTGCGCCCCTGTCGATTGCTTCTTGAACAGTACCAACTAGCACCTTATCGCTTGATTGTTTACCAGCGTGTCTAGTTGATACGGAGAGATGAGCCACAAAGTTTGCATCAGTTTCAGAATAGTGTGATACGACTCCTTTTTGTGCTACAATTGCATCAGCGTGGGATATTTTTGGGATTAATTCACTAAGGTTTTCCAATCCTTTTACAGGAAAATCTGAAACTCCATGGTCAATAGGTATCCAAACACCTCTGCCGTTTGGAAGTAGGTCCCCTATCCCAGTCATGTCTAGGGGCAAGTAGTATTGTATAACAAGGGTTTCTCACTTTGATAAGTGTGATTGAACAGCGTGTTTTACCAGAGTAGCCTCGGCTTTTGCTAAGTGTTCTTGCAAGGTTGAGCGTGGGATTCCTGTTATTTCGGATAATTCTTTTTTACTAATCTCCCTAGGTTGATTGTAATATCCGGAATTGACTGCTAAAACAGCGATTTCTAACTGTTTTTCCGTCAAGACATCAGCCAAATTTTCCTTCAACTCAGTCAGATCCGTAACCTTGACATGGTCAGGAGGCATCAGGACTCGTGCTGCTTTCAGGAAGCCGCTTACTCCGTGAGGAAGTCCTCTAACTGTAATTCTAATTCCTTCATCGTTGATAACATAGGGAGGAATGACGTGAATGCTGTCGAATCCAATTGCGGAAACCGTAAGTTGATGATTATTCCATGCAACGATGAAACCCTCTTGACCTGGTTCTGGAAGGGGGTAAGGGTTCATTGGTCCTTCAATTTCTAAGAAAGAAATTTCATTCAATTGCTCAATTGACATATTTTCTCTTAGCTTTACCTTGACCAACTGTCTTACGCCCTGTTTGGTCACTTCTAAGTGAGCTATTACTTCGAACCAAGAGGTGGTTTCGATAATCTTCCCAAATTCTGTATTCGAAACAGTTGGTTCATCCCAAACAAGTTGGACTTCCCTCATATTGGTCCCTATGCTGCGTAACTTAAGAAACTAAACCCTATTTGTAAAAACTATAAATTATCGTTCTGTGGATGAATCGAATTGTATGTCACTGATCAAAATTGACGGATTAAAAAGACATTATGAGATGACCTCTGGAACGGTTAAAGCGCTTGATGGTATTGATATCGAGATAGAGCAGGGAGAGAGAGTTATCCTGCTGGGACCGTCCGGTTCTGGAAAAACTACTCTTCTAAATTGCTTATCTGCCTTAGACAGTCCGACTGATGGAACTTACTCCTTTGATGGAAACGAAGTTCCTAGAAACGACTCAGAAAAAATGACATCTTTCCGAAGAGAAAACATAGGATACGTGTTTCAATTCTTCAATCTTTTACAGGATCTTACTGTTCGAGAAAATATCCAACTAATCCAAGAACTTTCAGGTAAAAAAGATCCACAAAGAGCGTTAGAACTGCTAGAATTAGTAGGTCTAGAAAATGAAGTAGATCGTTTTCCAGGGGAGATAAGCGGTGGTCAACAGCAGCGTGTTGCAATTGCAAGAAGTATCGCAAAGCGACCAAGTTTGCTCCTTGGTGACGAGCTAACTGGAAACCTTGACACAGAGACTTCTAGAAAAGTCATGGATGCTCTTGTTAAGGCATGTGAAAAAGAACAAATCACCTCCGTATTCGTGACACACGACGAATCATTGGTGCGGTATGCAACTCGAGTTATCAGAATTGATAGCGGCAAAATTATGTCGGATGAAAGAGTGAATGCTGAGTGAATTACTTACTAATATCTGGGTGAAAGAATGTCTAATCTGTTGAATAAAAGGCTCATGCGTAGTTTATGGCGCACCAAGCTAAGATTATTCGCAGTAATTTTCATGGTTTCAGTCGGTGTTTTTGCTGGCATAACATTTGGCGGATATTCCCACAATTTAGATGGAATGTACTCCACAATGCAAGCAGACGATGATAATGGAGCAAATCTTGCAGACATTTGGATTGATAATAGGTCAACTGTTTGGTCACCAAATCAGGTTAGCACATTTTGTAGTGAATTGGTTACTAGTTTAGGAGAACAAGGAGATATTGTTGATTCTTGTGAGGGCAGGACAGTCCTACCCGGGGCAATGTTCGTCCAGGGCAATGATGGAGAGGAAATTATCAGTTCTCTTTGGCACGGAATACCACCTAATGCAAATGCGGACAGAGTTTGGATGCCTACGGGTTATTCTGAAGGTAATGTTGCGATTGACTCCGATGAGATCGTAATCGACGCTCACGTTACAGATGCTTTAGGCTTGAGCATAGGAGATTTGGTGAAAATCGGTGCAGGCATTAGCACACACGAGTTCGAAATCGTTGGAATTGGGTATCATCCTCAACACGTAATTATGGCTCCTGAGGGTTCATTCTTTCCTCCTGAAGATGGTGAATATGTAGTCGGCTATCTTTCCGATAGTGGCATGGCAAAATTGACAGGTAACGAAATAGGATCCAGCAATACAATCATATTGGATATCGATGGTACACCGCAGTTTGATTTACCAGATACTGAAATCTACGAGGGAGAAGAAATCGACTCAATTAAGGAAAATGTTGAGCAGACAATGGAATCATTACTTATCGACGGCAGAGTAAGAGATAGGGGTCAAAATGAGCCTATTGAATTGATGCGCCAAGATTTAGAGGGTGCAAAAAGGACTACAATTCCCTTTACAGTAATGATTGCAGCAATAGCTTCGATCACCATTGTCCTCAGCCTTCAAAGACTTGTGCAAAGCCAATCAAAGGAGATTGCGGTTATGAGAACCCTCGGCGTGGAGCGTAAATCCTTGATGATTGGTTATCTTCTTGCCCCTATTGTGATTGGTGTAATCGGTTGCTTGATTGGGATCTTAATAGGTCCAAGCGGGATGAATGGAATGTTAAATTTCTACGAGGATATCGTTGGAGTTCCAATAATTGACCGAGAAATTCCAGCTTCGGTATACCTTGCTGTCATTGGTCCAACAATGCTTGTAGTATTTCTGTCTGGGACTTTCCCAGCATGGAAAGCAAGCAGGCTAGACCCTCTTGACGTGTTAAGTGGGCAAAATGAAGTAAGAATGGGCTCAAAAACCATGATGAAACTTACCTCGTGGATGCCAACAACTCTTGGATTATCAATTAGGTCAAGCTTTAGGAAACCACTAAGATTAGCAATGACTTTCTTAGCTGTGGGGATATCTCTAATGCTATTTGGATCAATTCAAATGATGTCGGCTGGATTTCAAGATACTTTAGTGGGAAGCATACAAGATGACCAAACTTGGGATGCACAGGTATTCATTATGCCAGATGGCGAGTCGCAAGTTATTGAATGGGCAGAGAATAATTCAGCAACCCATGAAATACTGATAGAGTCTCCATTAGGCTCAGTATATGATTCAGACAATCTCGTTCGGGGACTATCCCTTGTGGGTCTGAGTAGTTATGATAGTGGTATGCGTACTGTAAGTTTAACCTCTGGTGAACTTCCTGACTCAGGGTCAGATATTCCCGAGGTTATGTTGGATGAAGGCGCTATGAATTTCTTAGGGTGGAAAGTAGGAGAGATTCAGACAATACAAGTCAATGGCGACGACATAGATGTAAAAATTACTGGGATCACACGGGGAGAAATCTCAAGAACAGTGTATTTTGACTTAGGTGATTTATCTTCGATTATGGGAGTAAATGCTACCAGCGTCTATCTGCAATTGCCTGATGGAGTAGTAGTTGATTCTCAACTTGGTCAAATATCCACTGGAGTGGTAGAAAGGCAAACTCTTCTCAATGGGATAGAGAGTTTGATTGAGCAACAAACCCAGATTTTCCAGTCAATTATGTACTTAGGACTACTATTCACTATAGCTGTAATGCTCAATACAATGATCATGAATGTCGCAGAAAGAGATTTCGAATTAGCAACTTTAAGGGTTCTTGGTGCCTCGACTACTAAACTTGGAACTATGCTATTATTCGAGAGCCTTCTAATTGGCATAATTGGAGGAATAGTTGGTATATTCTTTGCATACGGAGGAGCAGTGGGCCTCGCAGCGTCTTTTTCTTCATGGCAATTTTATTTCCCTGTCGTGATAGTACCCAGTGTTGCTTACCAACTAATGATTGGAGTTGTCGCTATCGCAGTTGCCATGACACCGATAGGAATTTGGCGGTTGCGTAAGATGGATTTGGTAGAAAAAGTCAAAGATTTATCCAATTAATTTTGAAATTAAAATCTGATGATGATAGCCGATGGAAATAAGTCCCAGTTTGTATTAGCCTAAACCATGGAACTAGGTTCTTGGCTCATGATTGCCGTCTTCGGGGGGGCTTTTTTGTACGGAATTTGGTTCATGCTGGTTAGAGATGATGATAGAAATTCAAGAGTAATGACCATGCAAACTCAGAACCTAACACGGCGTGGTTCTCCTGACTTTTCTGAAGCCCATAGCGAGTTCACAAAAAAACTCGAGCAAATTGAAAGACACTTAGACTCGAAAAGGAGAGATGAAAGGGCTATCCAACTTGCTGAGGAGCGGGTCAGGAAATCACTTGCGGATGAAGCTGCTGCAAAGTTAATGGCTGAAGAGAAAGCGCGAATTGCTGAGATAGAAGCAGAAGAAGCAAGAAAGAAGGCGGAATATGAAGCCGCAAGACAAGCTGAACTTGATGAAGCAAGAAGACTTGCTGAGGAGAGGGAAGCAGAGCGTCTTGCAGAAGAAGCAAGACTTGCTGCTGAAAGAGAAGAGGAACGTCAAAGAGAACTCGAGGAGACTGAAGCTGAAAGGCAAGCAGAGATTGAGGCTATGAAAGAGTCTGAAAAACTCGAGGCGCAGATGGCGTCGGAAGAAGCAGAACAAGAATTGGAAGAGAGACTGGACAGGGAAGGTGCAAAGACTTCCGAAGTTCAAGTATCATTGATGTGGGATAATTACAACGATCTTGACTTGCATGTACTGTGTCCATCAGGAGAAAGAATACATGGTGGCAACAAAGTATCTGAGTGTGGCGGAGAGTTGGATGTCGATGCAAACGTTAGACCTGAAACAAAGAAGCCTGTTGAGAACATTGTTTGGCCANATTTCAGAGCGCCACCTGGCGTTTACAANGTATATGTTCACCATTACAAGAAGCATAAGAAGCGCCGTTCAAAGGATCCAACCAAGTTNAGAGTAGTCTGCAATGCTGGTGGTNATGTTACTCACTACGANGGAGAGTTATCAGCCGGTGATCCAATCCTACTTGTATGCGAATTCGAACTAGAGCCGCCTGAAGCTCGTGGTACAGATGAAGAAAGAGAACAGGCATTCATCGCTGAGGAAACCGAGANNATAGCCGAAGAGGAGAGANTTGCTATTGAACTCGAGGAGCAAAGNCAGCAGGAACTTGAAGAGGCAGAAGAACAACGNTTGGCAGAAATCGTTGCTAACGAGGCTGATGAGTTAGAGTCAATCAAGGCTACAGAACAAGCAATGAAGGAACTTAACGAACGAATTGAAAGAGAAGGTGCGAAGACATCTGATGTTCAAATCTCTTTGATATGGAATAATTACAATGACTTAGACCTCCACGTAGTATGTCCTTCTGGAGAAAGAATACACGGTGGAAATAGAGAGTCTGCTTGTGGTGGAGAATTAGATGTTGATGCNAATACAAGGCCAGAAACTAAGAAACCTGTTGAGAATATCGTCTGGCCAGAAGGAAAAGCCCCTGGTGGTACTTACAANGCATATGTTCACCATTACAAGAAGCANAAGAAACGCAGATCTAGAGATCCGACTAAGTTCAAGCTAATCTGTAATGCAGGCGGAGAGATTCTGGAGTATGAGGGTCAGATAACAAATGGCGACCCTATCATGCTAGTGAGTGAATTTACTATTGATGACCCGGAAACCAGAGCTGCTAATNCCGANGATGCNAAATCAAAACTTGCAGAACTTGAGCGTGGAGAATCTGGTGAAAGCGACGATGATGTAGTAGTCGAGTCNCCGGATATTCTTGGGGATTTGCTGGACGATTGATTAGGATAAGATTTGTTCTAAGCANNCATTTTCGATCGCTTTTTTGATACAACGTGCAATNCTTCTACCTGTTGACATGAAAGGTTCGTTGATGTCACTGTAAGGGGATCCTCCAACGAATGGGTTTGATCCAGCGACAATCCTAGCACTTATCTCGAATACTCTGAATTCTAACTTATCGGTTACAATTGTCTCGAGGCAGAATGATCCAATCATGCCTCTTGAATCTTCTTCCAGTTCAAAAGAAGAAGCTACAGTTCCCTCAGCCATCTCAAATGCTCTTGGTAAAAGGCTTTCACGGAGTACAACNGGTTGATTACCTGTAACCACAAATGAAGGTTCGAGACTCATTTCACGAAGGTCTCTNAGACTACCTAATTTGTAGAATTCATCAACATTAGACTCATCTCTTCTATCCATACTCATGAGTTCTAGTCTTCCAAGGTTCTGTCCNGCATATTTTCCTTTACCCTGCACCTGAAAGCCATCGGTTTGTGTGGGGTCAAAGAAGAAGTGNAGATAGTACCTACAACCNAGTACNTATTCTTGAATAGTAAATTCTTGTTCGACGTTTACGTTTCTTCTAAAATCTCTGTAATCTCTGGCAATGAAATAACCCTCTCCGCCTTTTGCTCCAGCATATTTCACAATGACAGGGCCATCGATTTCATGAGGATCATCAATAACTTTGGGCATCGAACACCCACCTTTTTCTAGCCACTGTCTTTGTCTTTCGCGACTACTTTCCCAATGCAGAATTCCTCTGTTTCCGAATGTNGGTACTTGTAAACTCTTGAAGTTTGTACTTCCTAAATATTCTACCAAGGAGCCATGTGGAATTATGATCACATTGTTTTCTCTGAACCACNCAGCATGATCTAGCATCTCTCTATAACTATCTAGCATCANCCATTCGTCAGGGTCTGCTCCAGGGAATGCTGAGTAGATTTTACGCCGGTTTTCTCCTACTGCAATACCAAGGGTTCTGAAGCCTTCTAGGCGTGCACCATGTAGTATCTGAAGTGAGGAGTGTGAGGCTACAACTCCNATAGTAATTTTATTGTGGTCGTAGGANTTNAACCATTGTCGCAACAATTCGATGTCTACGCCCATACGAAGGGCTTCTGTGTCTTGTTAATGACCATTACGCAATTTACATTCTCGAAAACGTAAATACTAGCATTTTTGTTATTGTGCCGGGTAAAATACCCGTCAAGGTTTCAAGCCCTGTGATATGTCCATACTCCATGGGCGGAGATAAATTAGGTTCAAGGATGACTTACGGCAACTATCTTCAGTTGGANAAATTACTAACATTGCAATCCGGACCAGATGGGCACGATCCTCTTCCATCNAATCACGAGATGCATTTTATTGTCGTACATCAGGCGTTTGAACTATGGTTCAAACAGATAAATAGAGAATTAGAAGATACTCTACAGNTGATGAATAATGNTGAGATAGATGAGACAAATATTCCTGTAATTGTTCGCCATTTAGAGAGATGTTCGGAAATATTTCGNTTACTTGCTTCCCAGTGGAAAGTCATGGAGACTCTCTCGCCTCAAGATTTCTTGGCATTTAGAGACAGACTTGGNACATCATCCGGCTTTGAGAGTTGGCAGCTGAGAACACTTGANATGTTACTAGGTTTGAAATCTGAGCAAAGAATTGGCGGAATGGATCCGATGGAGCATAACAAAAAGTTGCACTCAGAGGGTAAATTGAGTGATGAAGTNATGGCCAATATGGAAAGAATAGCCACTTTGCCTTCCNTGTATGATGTTCTACTCAGGTGGCTAGAAAGGACGCCNGTAAACGGAGTTTCTGGCNATANAGAAGTAATGACAGAATTTGTAGAATCCCANATATCCTCAATGATTGAGCATGGTGAAANAGTCATANCTCACATGGTAAAAATNGGTCATGGTNATGAGGAAACAATCAGACCAAGAATCACTGCTGGCATNGATGCCGCTAGAGAATTCTTGTTACCAAGCGGAGAGGTTTCATTTTCTAGAGCTGGGCTATTATTCATTGAATCTTATCGAGAGTTGCCTTTACTTTCCTGGCCTAGNAGACTTATTGACACNGTTGTAGATTTAGAAGAGTCNATGCTTCTATTCAGATCACATCATGCACGAATGGTTGAGAGAATGATTGGCAGGCGAATGGGTACTGGAGGATCTAGTGGCGTGGATTATCTAGATATGACTCTAAAATACAGAATTTTTACCGACCTATGGGCAGTTAGNACAATGCTNGTTAAACGNGAAGCNATTGAAGATCCAAAGAANCCTGGTTTCTACGGATTCGCAGTTGATAATTGATCTCACTGGTTGTGAGGGTCAGTATCGATCGGAATCAATTCGTTNTCGTACTCATACATAGCGATTTTTAGTGGGTCGAGTACGAATCTGACCGATGCCTCTTCTAGTCCGTAAAGAGANATTAATTCTTCTTTGAACGCCTCACGCAATACATCTTCAGGAGCGTTCAATGGTGCACCCATTCCGATTTGGAGAGCTCTTGCACCAATGATTCTTGCGCGTTCAAATCTNGTATGTGGATTCTTTGGCTTGACCATTTGAGACACCTANAGCACAGTTCGTGCGACCTTTGCGACCGCCGACGTGTTATTGAACCCTGCGCTAGCAGAATCTCACTCTTCTTCTCTGTAAACAGGCTTTTGCCTCATCAGTTGGATNAGTTGGATTGTTGCAGGTAATGATATCATTAGCAGCAATATTGTGATAATTATGATAGTTGAACCAGCGACACTNACATCATTATCTTCTGTANTAAACAAACCACCATCAGGGTTGTAATTGTTTACNGGTGAATCAGANCCAGATATAAGAGCAATATAGCCAGGATGTGATACTACGATGATTAGTTTCTCACCGTTTGTATCTACTANATTTGNCTCAGAGTAATTTGTATGATTGATAGCCATGTTGGTCAAATTATCAGTAGATGAGACCGTCCAGATGTCAATGCTTTTGTTCGTGAAATTGCCTGATAATGTTATGTTGTTTCCATCTAATGTAACATTAGTAACGCCCGAATAATTTGAATCAGATTCGGATAATAATGAATTCAGTTGTTTAGATTGAGTTGGACCTGCTAGTATGTAATGTCCGTCCAATGCAATGGTTGGNTAGCCCCACAATCCGTACACNTTTAGAAATCGATCTCTTGATTCATTTAACCAAAAATCGTCTGTTGATGAAGGGCGATGGCTGATGATAATTTCAGATTGGTTTGGAGCCTGCTTCAGTGTCTGCTCAACATCTGGGCATTCAGTACACCAATCAGCACCAAAGTATTCGACAATGTTGCTAGCTCTAGAAACACATGTTTGGTTTTCTTCACATTGTAAATCAACAACAATTACGTCGGAAATNTACCCTTCTGAGTGNGCTCCAGGGATACCGTGTCCACCTGTCTGTAAGCATGGTGNCAAAATTAGAAAGCCGATGCAGACCAATACCGATGCTCTCATTGTGTATGCCCAGTCAGTACGGTTTGTTAAAAGGGAGCCTACAACCCCAACGGTTTGATGGAAGCCAAGTGGTTTCAGCGCCCTTCGACCTTGCCTTTTGCAATTGCAATAATGGCGATGTTAATTATTACAGTTGGAGGTACGATTCGAATCTATGATGCTGGTGAATCCTGTCCGGATTGGCCTAAGTGTTTCGGGACTTGGGGATTTGACATTTCTGAAGAGGATCAAGGCGAGTGGTATGATGAAACCGAGGAATATGATAGTCGTGGCCCTGACAAGCGATACACTACCTTCGAGATCTTTATTGAATGGATACATCGCCTTTTAGCTGCAACAATGGCCATTCCAGTCTTAGCAAATTTCCTGATTATTCTCAAACGAAAAGAGATCTATGGCAAATCGTTAGTTCGTATTTCTTTCTTNACAGGAATTCTACTGACAGTTCAAGGCATCGCNGGGGCGGTAACGGTAAGATTTGACAACGCCGACTGGTCTGTTGCATTGCATCTTGGACTAGCNTCGATATTTGTTTCCATTCTNATNTGGCAGTTCTTGAGTATGAGGAAGATTGAGGGCGCTAAATGGTCCATGCTGAAAGTACCTGATTCTTTCAAATCAGCGCAGATGAAGAGGCTTACTCTGATGACAGCCTCGATTTTCCTATTGCTCATTTTAGGAGCATGGGTTTCATCCTCTCCGGATGGAAACCAAGGATGCTCTGTTGGATTCCCTGATGGTTGGCCAAAGTGTCAGGGAGACATCCTACCAAGTTTAGATAACAGCGGAATACTAGTGCAAATGGTACATCGATTTGGTGCAGGTATCGTAGGCGTAGCACTCATTCTTGGTGGAATGAAGTTCAAAGAGAGTGCGAGGGAATCCGATGTTCATTTTGGTTATTCAAGAACCTTCAATATCGCAACATCACTATGGCTGATCAATGTCTTTGTTGGTGGAATGTATGTCGTCTATGCTAAAATGGGCGACTTCCCCGAAAAACTATCATTGCTGCATCTTCTGCTCGGNGTTACTAGCTTCCTAGCAGCAGCGGTGGGATTGATGATGCTAAGACTTAGTGATGAAGGTGGACTAGATGAATGATCATCCATCACTGTTCAGAATTTATCTNCAATTAATGAAACTGCGTGTGGTNGTTCTTCTACAAATAACTGCTATCTGTGCTATACTAGCTCATGATTTGATGGTACGGAGTGATGCTATACCCGGAGATAGAACATGGCTGGAAACCTTGGAGGCCTGTCTANTTACACTNCTTGGNGGCACTTTGGCAGCAGGTGGNTCAAATGCAATCAATATGGTATATGATAGGGACATNGANCCTGGAATGTCAAGAACTAGAGCAAGACCGATTCCAAATGGTTGGATTAGCGTCAGGCACTCTCTNATNTTNGGTGTCACTATCTCTGTATTAGGNTCCGCAGTATTTGCGCTCTATCACTGGAAAGCAGTGTTCTGGTCGATGTTCTCGGTCCTATTCTACGTGTTTGTATACACCATTTGGCTGAAAAGAAGAACACCGCAAAANATTGTCATNGGCGGAATTGCTGGTTCTACACCNCCTCTCATTGGNTGGATTGTAGCATCATCAGCAACTATTTCCANCAATCTAAACCCATTTGACTTGGGGTCACCGATTCCTTGGATGCTTTTTTCCCTGATATTCTTCTGGACTCCACCTCATTTTTGGGCGTTGGCACTTTACCGAAGCGGGGAATACAAGAGTGTTGGCGTTCCAATGTTACCAGATGTAAAAGGGCCTGAGAGGACGCTAACAGAATCAAAAGTTTACTGCTTTTTCTTGTTCGGTATAGGCTCAGTCCCATGCTTTTGGCCAGATTATGGGCTGCCACTAGCATTTGCATTTATTGCGGGTGCTCTAACACTTTGGTACTCGGTTTCAATTTGGAGAATAGATCCCAATGAAGAGCTAGATAAGGACGGTAGAATGCCTCTAGCGTTTGCCTCGTTCATGCGATCACTTGGTTACTTAGCATGGATGTTTATCAGTGTCGTTTACGTTGCTGCAGTGCCAAAAGAGCAAATTTGGATATATTCAGCCATCCTACTTGCCTCGATACCAATTATCAATTTCCTTCTTATTAGTTGGAAAAACTCAGCAAACAAGAGACATAAAGTTCTGAATGCTGAATAAGATGACTTGGAGAATTGGCGCGGCGAGAGGGATTCGAACCCCCGTGGGAAAAGACCCATCGGATTAGCAATCCGACGCAATGGCCAGGCTATGCGATCGCCGCTAGCGTTCGGCCCACTTTACTACTTGAAATAAAGCAGACGGTTGTATTTCATTTGAAGAAATCTTCGAATTCATCATCGAGGTCTCTCGGTTGATTAGCAGCACGCTTTGCGAGAACTCTCACCATCCTTTTTCTCTTCATTAGAATCAGTGGAACTGCAATAAAGTTGATCATAATAGTCAATACCATAATTATTCCAGCAATTTGGAACGATTCTTCTTGCATGTAATCGTTGAGGTCACCTAACCACTGAACTCCATATGGTGGCTCTGGAGGTTCTGGTGGCTCTGGGACTCTGTATTCGTTGTAATCCCAATATCTATCTTCGATGTACACTCTTTCTACATTTTTTGATGGATAATCGATAATCGTGTACTCATTGCCAACAGAATCTAGCGGAGTAAGGATGTAGTAATATGTCCTATACGGTTTTATTCCGTCAAAATCGGTCCCTAATTCAATGAATGTTCCTTTTTCACCTGGTACGTTGGCTAGATTCGTTGCTATTGGATCTATGTATCTCAAGTCAACATTATCAGGCCTTTGCTCGATTCTATACAAATTCCAAGACAATTCACCCTGTGGTTCATTGTCTGGCCATGTCCAGGACAGGGTTAATTCGTAGCACCTGTGCAAGTCGGAGAATTTGTTCAAACAAGAGGTACTATTGTTGTATACAACATTTGAACTGAACCCAGTTACTTCTGCGCTTGGATCAATAGCATCGCCGCAGGTAAGCCCGGGTGAACCATCAACGAGGGAAACTTTTGCTTTCATATAGTCTGGTTCACCAGATCTATCGACTGGAATAACTGCGTATGAAGAGCATGTACCAGTCTCGAGTTGCCTTTCA
>NZLM01000001.1 GCA_002694245.1 Methanobacteriota archaeon | reverse complement strand
ACATGGTAGCTATGAATCTGTTATTTGGAGGAGATGGAACTGATACACCACTAGGATTACTAGCAACAAATGAAAATGGCACTTCATTCGGAGTAGCAAACTTCATTGGAATGGATGCTGCTACTGCAATGACAACCTACAACCTCAATATGAGTGATTACGTTGAAATTGCTAATTGGGTTGGTGGCTGGCTAACAAGCCAAACATCTCTACCATTGATACTGCTTGGTGGAACTGGAACAATGACTGCTGAGCAATTCGTGAATATTACTCTAGGAGGGGAAGACCCGATTAATGGTGGATATCTCGAATACAGTCTGAACCTAGGAGGCGCTTGGGGCGTTGCAGGAGAATCACAAGGGGCACCTCCGGTATCTGTTGATGCTGTGACTGCTGGCAACCTACTATACGGTCCTCTAGGAGTGACAACTTCTGCTGGAACGGCATTATTCCTTTACGGTGAGTTTTACCAACAAACGCCACCGATAAACCTGCAAACAATGCAGCCAGGCGACCCTATTCCTTGGAATGAACAAACTATCGCTGGCATATATGGTATTGACATAAACGCTGCTTCTGCTTTGAGAGTAATGCTAAGAGACATAATTTATTCAGACTTCGTACCTGATTTACTACTTGACTACGGTAGTGACGGGCCTTACAAGACTCAAACTGTGAATGAGTGGTTATTTGGATGGAGAGATCCTGTGTCTGCTATGATTGCAGGAGATGCAACAGACATGTCTCTGGGCTGGTCAAAATTAGAGACCAATCAGACATACTACAACTCCGGCGGACTGAGTACAGGACCTGCAACTACTTACACCATATGCACAGGACATAATCCAGATTGTGACAAAGGTGAGACAATATTAGAAGACGGTTCAAATGAACTCTCTTGGCGTAACTCAACAATGTTTGCAGAAACTTATGGACTAATCACTGTCGAGTATCTGGATGAAACCACTGGAGGATTCCTAACTGGAGATGGTGACAGACTTGATGCTGGAGGGTACGCAATTACAGACATCACATGTACAGGTACTGATGAAGTCAAAGGTATTCCAGTAGATGTCTGTTCTGCATCTGTGAACCCAACAGAAACACCCATCACTGCAAAGTTGACCAAAACATATACTTTGGTTGATGCTATGACTCCAGCCCTACCGATTTACTTTGAAGCCGATGTTACTATGCAAGCTGAAGAGTTATCTGGACTGATTATTGCAGGTAGTTCGACATCCACCTTCTATCTAGACATGCGTCCTGAATTTGAACGAAATACGGAACCTACCATGGATGATCTTCAGCCGTTGTTCCAAATTGTGCAATCCTCAGAAATAGAAGATGATGATGCTGACGAAATGCAAAGTAAAATTGTGACAAACCAAAACAGTTTGACATACTGGACAAATTTCGATCAGCCTACTGATTACATCGCACTGATTCTTTACCTTTCAGCCATTGTATGCTTTATCTCATTCATGGCTGCACTAAGTAGATCTGACGATGATTTCAATTGATTTGATAAAGTATCAGGTAAAACAAAATCTGTCAACCATGACAGATTTTGTTACCTGGTCTACTTTTGCAAGGAGGCTATCATGATTGAGCACAGCGAATCTAGATCGTAATCTAGTTGGAAACCCCACTCTGATTCCGCAATACTACCATCTGTCTGATCAGGCCACGAGTCTGCATACTCTTGGCGGTGATCTGGAACAAATTGACAGTTAAAGTTGGGAAGTTTTTGCTTTATCTTTTCATAGAGCTCTAAAGCTGAAAAATTTAGACTCGGAAGGTTATAACCTCCTCGAATCGACAATTTTTCACTCGGAACGTCCATTATCTGCATCGTTGCTTTGATTGCATCATCCATGTACATCATAGGCAATCGAGTTTCCTCACTCACGAAGCAGGTGTAATTTTGTGATGCTGTTGCCTTGTGAAATATTTCCACGGCGTAATCCGTTGTCCCGCCACCCGGCAGAACCTTCCATGAAATCAATCCTGGATAACGCAATCCTCTGATGTCAACACCATGCACTGAATGGTAATATTCTGCTATCTGTTCGCCGGCTGATTTTGTTACACCATACATTGTGGTAGGGTTTTGAGGCGAGCTCTGCAAAGCGATTTTACCGACATCAGGTCCAAAAACTGCTATCGATGAGGGAGCAAAAATTCTGAATTTATATTTTCTAGATAGTTCGAGAACGTTAAGCAATCCATCCATGTTAATCTTCCAGCACAACTCGGGATTTTTTTCACCTGTTGCTGACAGAATTGCTGCCAAATGGTATACTTGATTGATCTTGTTTTGAACTATGATTTGTTCAAAATTTTGTTTGTTTAGAACATCTAATTTTTCAAAATTAAAATCATAATCATTCTCTGGTTCTCGAATATCTGTTGCGATTATATTGTCTGAACCAAATTTAGCGATTAATGCATCAATAAGTTCCAATCCTATTTGGCCCATTGCGCCGGTGACCAAGATTCGTCTTTCTTCACCTGCGCCCATATGGTAGCGACACTAGAGTCGATACTTGAACCTAAAGGTGCATGGTATGGTGTAAAATTTTCAAGATTACTAGCGAGATAATTACTCTGCACCAAAACCTTGCAACTTTTCTTGGACTTCATCTGGGATTTGGGCATCCATTTGAGCCCATAATACATCATCAATCCTAAGAATACTGATCGCTGCTTCTGTTGCTCCTGATATTGCCTGTCGGGTAATTGAGAGTGGTTCTAAAACCCCTCTAGAAATGGTATCTTTTGGCTCTCCATCAACAAGGTCTAGACCCACGAAATCTCCCTCAGAGTTGTGAGCAGCTGTTAATTTCAATAGTGAATCAATACCGTCGTATCCTGCGTTTGCTGCCAAAGCTCTNGGTATCGATTCCAGAGCGTCTGCCCATGCTTCAATCGCCATTTGTTCCCTCCCAGGNACTGATTCTGCGTATCTTCTNANTCNTCTTGCTAAAGCGACCTGTGTTGCTCCTGCACCNGGCAACAAAATTGGTTCTTCTAGTAATTGNCATGCAACGCCTAAACCATCAGCAAAACATCTCTCAACCTCTTCGAGTACCCCTTCTGTGCTACCTCTTGCAATTAGTGTGGCACCGGTGTGCTCAGCATCAAGAATCCAATGATTAACGCCGCCGCGTAACTCTTCACGTGTTTGAATAAAGTCTCCCAAATCCTCTACACTAGCTCTCTGTGCATCTGGTACAAGATTTGCACCACAAGCCCTCGAAAGTAAGTCTAGGTCTCTCTTTTCCACACGCCTGTAAGTCAAGATGCCGTGGGTGGCAAGTGCTTGCCTTGCATCATCGTCTACACCGTCTTTACAAACGAGCAGGTCACAACCAATGTTGACTAGATTTTCCACCTGATCGAGTACAGATTTTGTTTCTGCTTTCCTAAACGCATCTAACATACCTGCTGAAGTTATGTTCAATTTTGATTCAAAAGATGTTTGTCGAGTTTCAATACCGCCATCGAGGATTAGAATCTTTCCTGGGCCTCCTCTTTCCTTCATCTCTGGATGAATTTTTGACTTTGCAAGAGCAAGACCTGTGATCAAAGTTGTATCCAACATCGATCCACCTGTTTGCTTGATAATTTTAACACGGGTAGCATCGGCTATTCCATCTGTCAAAATCGTACTTCCTGCTTTTAGAGAAATCTCAGAAAGATGTACCTCCATAGCTTTGTCTAACTTACCTGCAAGAGATGTTTCAACTGCTGACTGTATTTGACTATCTGTAGCCTTAATCGACAATGATTCTAGCGATTCCAAAGCGAATTTTTGAGCCTGTGCGTACCCACGTGCTATCGTTGCAGGGTGAACTCCTTGGCGAACAAGTTGCCAAGCATTCCTCAACATTTCTGCACATATTACTACAGTTGTAGTTGTACCATCTCTAGCTACTTTGTCTTGAGTTGATGACGCGCTGATTATCATTTTAGCGACGGGATGTTCCACCTTTGCAGTTTCAAGGACTGTCACACCATCATTTGTGACCAAGGTTCTTCCTTGATCATCAACTAGTAACTTATCCAAGCCACTTGGTCCTAGTGTTGACCTTACTGCGCCTGCAAGAGCGATTGCTGCTTGTACATTCTTTCGCAAGGCTTCGCGACCGCTTGTTCTCTCTGTTGCTTCGAGAATGGTCTCCTCCGCCATAAGCAAGCCGACTCGATTGTATGCCTTCAAACTGTTGTGCTGGTAAAAGCGTTTAGTTCATATATGGGCGACTGCTCCGACTATACAACCGATGGTTAAGTAGTGGGGTGAGATTGATGACCGAAGACTGGGAAGAAAAAATGCTCAAACAAATGGCTGAGATGTTCAAAAACATGGGTATGTCTGTTGACATCGAACAACTAAAGTCGGTTATGAATCAGTTCAGAACACAATTCGACTCTATGGGTATAGACCCAGAGAGATTGGCAAAAGGGGATGTGAATTTTAATTTCGATTTATCAAATCTAATGAAATTATTCCAGTCCGGAATGTCGATGGAAGACATGCTCTCAAACCTAGGTGTAGATGTAAAGGTAGATGCTGCTCCTGCGGAAGTCAAAATTGAAGATGATGAGCCTGTAAATGATATCCTGAAATTACCAGCAGACGACATCTACCTATCTGGTTGGAACATGTCAATCACAGTTGACTTTTCTACCCGAGTAGACTTCGAAGAGATTGAAGTTGCGTTGTCAAGTGGCGGAGAGATGCTACAGGTTCTATCAGATCCTGCAGAGCCTCCTCTAGCGCAAATAGAACTACCACACCAGTGTGATGATGTGGTAAACTGGTCATTGAATAATGGAATTTTGGACATCACACTGAAATTAACCCCACAAGGCTCAGCCTTGGAAACAAAGAAAGAAGATCTTCAGGAAGATGTTGAAGATGATCATGCTCCAATCGCATCAGACGTAAGCGTAGATGTCGCTGATGATGATGACGATGAAGACGATGGAGGAATACCGATATTCTAATCGGAAAGGAAGTGAAAATATGGCAAAAAAAAGCGTAATTGGAATAGATTTGGGAACAACAAACTCCTGTGTTGCAACTATTGAAAACGGTGAGGCGGTTGTAATCGCAAATGCGGAGGGAGCAAGAACTACGCCATCCGTGGTTGCTTTTTCCAAAGATGGTGGAGAAAGAATGGTCGGTGTAACAGCGAAGAGACAAGCTGTAACAAACCACGAAAGGACAATGATTTCTGTTAAGAGGCACATGGGGACCGACTGGAAGACAAACGTCGATGATTCTGAGTATACGCCTCAAGAGATTTCTGCATTCATTCTGCAGAAGCTAAAAGCAGATGCAGAGGCTTATTTGGGCACCACTGTTAATCAGGCTGTAATCACATGCCCTGCTTACTTTACAGATGCACAAAGGAAGGCTACCAAGGATGCTGGAAGAATTGCTGGGCTTGATGTTTTGAGAATCATAAACGAGCCGACTGCTGCTGCACTTGCATACGGAGTGGACAAAGAAGAGGACCAGACCATACTAGTATACGATTTAGGAGGAGGTACGTTCGACGTCTCCGTGTTAGAAATTTACGATGTTGACGGCCAACCGCAAATTGAGGTAAAAGCCACTGCAGGAAACAACAAACTCGGTGGAGATGATTTCGATGAGGTATTGATTGACTATTTGGTCTCTGAATACAAGAAGACCTCTGGTATCGACTTGGCTAAAGATATTCAAGCAATGAGCAGACTCAAAGAAGGTGCTGAGAAGGCAAAGATCGAACTTTCTGGAACTGGACAATCTCAAGTCAACCTTCCTTTCATCACAATGAAGGATGGTCAACCTGAACACCTAGACATCACTGTGTCTCGTGCTAAGTTCGAGGAATTGATTGCTCCACTTGTTGAGAAGACAATGAAACCTACCAGGCAGGCAATGAAGGATGCTGGATTATCTAAGGGTGAAGTCGACAAAGTGATTCTAGTCGGCGGTTCTACTCGTGTTCCTGCAGTTCAAACCGCAATCGAGAAGGAAACTGGAAAGTCTCCATTCAAGGGCATAAACCCAGATGAAGCTGTAGCAATGGGTGCTGCACTTCAAGCAGGAATTATCGCTGGAGACGAAGGTGTATCCGACATTCTCTTGCTGGACGTTACACCTCTAACGCTGGGTATAGAAACACTAGGCGGAGTAACTACAACAATGATCGAGCGAAACACGACTATCCCAAGTCGCCGCTCAGAAGTGTTCTCAACCGCAAGCGACAACCAGCCTGCGGTAGAAATCCACGTACTGCAAGGTGAGAGAGAGTTCGCAAAGGACAATGTAAGTCTAGGACAATTCCACTTGATGGGTATTCCACCTGCACCTCGTGGCGTGCCTCAGATAGAAGTCACATTCGACATCGATGCAAACGGTATCGTCAACGTGTCTGCTAAGGACAAAGGAACTGGTAAAGAGCAATCTATCAAGATTGAATCAGATACCTCATTAAGCGAGGAAGAAATTCAAGCCAAGATCGCTGAGGCAGAAGAATTTGCTGAAGCAGACAAGCGCCTAAAAGCCCAAGTTGAGATGAGAAATATGGCTGATCAAATTGTTTACCAAACCCGAAGAACGATTGATGAGGCTGGTGAAAAACTCAGTGATGAAGATAAGGACCCAGTTCTATCAAAGGTTGATGAGCTAGAAGCGCTCTTACAAAACGAAGATGGGGAAGCAAAGGAGCTAGACGAAATCGATGAGGCTGCTGTCCAAGCAAAGGTCAAAGAGATCGAGGAAGGAATGCACGCGATTTCTGCAAAGCTGTACGAGGCTGCTGCAGCAGAGATGGCTGAACAAGAGGAANCTGGTGAAGCACCAAGTGACGATGGTGTTGTTGACGCTGATTTCGAAGTAGTCGATGAAGACGAAGATTGATCACCAGATCAACAGTATTACTGCTAAGACCCAAGTGATAACCCCTCTCTATGTATGNGGGAATGTGAGTTGGAAAAATCCCTGCTACAAAGANTTGTAATCGATGGCTTGTTTCTCTTTCCGAGTGCAAACANAAAGACTAATCNNATTANGAGAAAATCCTCAGCAGAATGCAAAATACGCACAAAATCACGACAATATTGAATATACGCCTGCATCGCCTTTTATTCATGTCAGACATTATCCAACTTTTGGAGGAAATGCGCGCNTCNAGTGGGGATGCTGTAACCATCGGTCTGCCAAACAATGTAATCCTAGATTTCGCAAAAAGAGACTCAAATATTGTCATGGCAATAGAAGAGGGACACTCAAAACAAAGCGAATTTAATTCAGAACANCTAATGATGCACGAGACNGATCTTATTTCGCATCTTCAAGAAGACTTCGTAAATTTCTATTCNCCTGCAACTGTAAATCCATACGTGGCTATCTCCGCAAGAGGACCNTGGGTAGTAACATCACACGGTGCTGTTCTGCACGATAATGGTGGCTACGGAATGCTTGGAGGAGGGCATGGTCCGTCAGAAATTATTGACGTTATGAGTGAAAACCATGTAATGGCTAANGTNATGACCGCNTCTTTTAGNCAAGCAAGATTGGCTNNNGCTTTGAAGAAAGAACTAGGTCATACACGGGGAAGTTGTCCGTTCTCGAAATTTATCTGTATGAATTCCGGGTCTGAATCGATGACTGTTGCTATGAGAATATGCGATATCAACTCAAAAATCATGACCGGCCCAGGTGGCAGACATGAAGGAAAACCAGTAAAGCTGATGGCAATAGAAAGAGCCTTTCACGGCAGAACTGACAGACCTGCGCAAATCTCNCATTCCTGCAAGGGCAAATACGACAAGGTGNTGAANACCTTCGCAGAAAGAGATAATCTGATTTTAGTTCCATCAAACAACATTCCTGCGCTAAGAGCGGCTTTCGCTAAGGCTGATGAAGAAGGGTACTTCATCGAATCAATGTCGATAGAACCTGTTCAAGGTGAAGGAAACCCAGGACANTGCGTTGACAGAGATTTNTATGACGAAGCAAGACGTTTAACCAATGAAAATGGTTCNATGCTTATTGTNGACTCAATTCAGGCAGGNATCAGAGGTCAAGGTACTCTCTCTGTTGTCGACTATGAAGGGTTCCAAGATGCTGAAGCCCCGGATCTCGAAACNTGGTCCAAGGCACTAAANGCAGGGCAGTACCCTCTTTCCGTTCTAGGATTGAATGAACGTGCCGCAGAATTGTATGTAGTGGGNATATATGGNAACACNATGACTACAAATCCAAGAGCNTTAGAAACCGCAGTTGCTGTACTCGAGCAAATAACTCCCGAGCTAAGACAAAATATTCGTGACCGAGGAAAAGAATTCGTAGAGAAACTAAACGCTCTGGCCGAGGAATTGCCTGGAACTATTACCAAGGTTCAGGGAACTGGACTGCTAATCTCTGCTGAACTTGAACCAAGTCTCATGCAAGTAGTAGGATTTGATGACGTTGAAGTTTGGTGTCGAAAGCAAGGATTAGGTGTCATACATGGTGGTATNAACGCATTAAGATACACACCACATTTCAACATAACAACCGAAGAGGTTGACNTAGTGATTNACATCACAAGGGATGCNATCAAACACTTTACTCAGTGATTACTGTCCTGTAATCAAGTGATGAAGAGTCCTAACGTGTATNCCAGTAGCACCTGTNTTTACCATCTTGTTGGTCTTAGCGCCCCACGCTGTACCAGCAATGTCAAGATGAGCCCATGGAATCTGTTCATCCGTTCCTTCTTTGTTTGGAATGAACTGCTTNAGGAACGCTGCTGCAGTGTTTGAGCCGCCCCATCGGCCTGCGCCTAGGTTACGGACATCAGCGATTTTAGANTCAGTCATCTCTTTTTCAAACGCCTTGAATAAAGGCATTGGCCAAGCGATCTCTCCACAGTGTTCTCCTGCTTGCTTGATTTTATCTCTCAAATCATCATCATTCGACCAAAGACCACTTGCTTCATGGCCGAGTGCCACAACACAAGCTCCNGTTAANGTAGCGAGGTCGATGATGTAAGACGGGTTGAGATGTGTTCCTGTATACCATAGGCCNTCAGACAGCACCAATCTTCCCTCAGCATCAGTATTCAGTACTTCAACAGTCTTTCCAGAGTATGTTTTGATTACATCACCAGGGCGTTGTGCATTGGAAGATGGCATATTTTCAGCCATGCATGTAACCCCAATCACTCTNTCCTTGTGACCGCTGGCGACCAATGCTTGCATGACACCAAATGTTGTTGCAGANCCGTGCATATCATACTTCATCTCATCCATTGAGGGTGGTGGCTTGAGTGAAATACCACCNGTGTCGAAAGTGATTCCCTTTCCAACAATACATGGACTTGGGCCAGGCATATCTGGGTTTATTTCGAAAATNACCATACATGGTTTTCTCGCAGAGCCCATTCCGACACCTACCAAACCACCCATGCCCATTGTCACTGCTTGGTCGTAATTGATT
Source organism: Methanobacteriota archaeon (assembly GCA_002694245.1). Classification (GTDB taxonomy): domain Archaea; phylum Thermoplasmatota; class Poseidoniia; order Poseidoniales; family Poseidoniaceae; genus MGIIa-K1. Next base: position 35,770 of record NZLM01000001.1, on the reverse strand, counting down.
ATGGTAACTTTCACATTGTCATGCTTCTTACCAAATTCAACCGCTTGTTCTGCAAATGCCATNGGATAAAGATCGTTAGGAGGNGCGTTACCAAGATCTCTTGCGAGGTAAACTCCTGAAGCAACCGCTTGTGATAGTTGAGCAGACCTTTGTAATTCATCGATCTTATCTGCTTCGCATGTGACATATGCGTTGATTTCCCCCTCGTCCGAATCATCATCTTCATCCTTTGATTTGTACTTATCATAAGAATAGTCTCTGATAATCATACCNTCAACAAANGCTCCCATNTGCTCGCTTTCTATTCCTGAGAATTTTANTGTGATTGTTTTGCCGTGAATCTTTGATAGACTTGCAGTAACTTTGGCACCTGCTTCTCTCATNGATTGCAAATCTGCATCTCCAGACTTTCCAAGCCCGATTAGCAGAGCCTTTCCTCCATCTGTTCCAGCCAGAGTCATTGCTGTCGAGGCTTTTCCTTTGAAATCCCCGTCTTTCAAAATTGTCTCAATTTGGCTTTTCAGGCTTCTAGGGACGCCGGATTCGCTACCCGGTGCCATTGTTTCACTATCTTGCCAAAGAGGAAGAACTAGAGTTCCATTGATGTTTTCATTGGTGTTTACTGTAACTTGCATTCGCTCACCATTNNNCCCCAGTTNCATCGNCCACTTGAATCTGTGCACGATTAGGCTCAATCNAGCAACTCGGCCTCGAGAGGAATTTCTTCCTCNATTTCGAGTGGTTTNTCTTCTCTAGACCACCAGAANGCAAATCCAATTACCACTAGCGGAATAATGCCTGCTTGTAAAGCCCAAATCATAGTCTGTGTTGTTTGGGCAAAGAAACTAAGCTCGTAATCCCCAACATTCACGCTTTCATTCACCCACTGTGAAGAATGGATGACTCTCTTTTGGTANGANAGCCTCCACTTGCCGCCCGTATGATCAAATCCATCAGAACTGATGGTTGTCGTGCTTGAGGCATTAGCCGTGAAATTGGCTGATTCCCAAAGGACTTTATCGCCATCAACATATTGTAGAGTGGCATTTCTTGTACTTGCTCGTCCTTCATTTGTTACTGTGAATTCAACTTCATCTCCATCAATATTGAATTCGTCTAGCACAAGTCTGGCTCGCCAATACCAGATATTTTCGATTANGTACTTCATAACATCCAACTCTTCATCCAACCTATCGTTTAGATCTTCAAAGGACCCAGGCACAAACTGTTCATCATCTGTTTCAAACGTAAATGTTGGATAACCCATAACCCCGTAGCCATAGTCTCTGCTGGTTCCGCAGTTAGGGTACANACCTTGGTTAGCATTTTGGATTGGTATATCAGAAATTCCAGCATGTACATCATCTCTGATACCGTGAAACAATTCCCAATCTGAGGGTTGCTCAGGCCACTTACCCCAAGGGTAGAGAATTATCCAAACTCCTGTGTGCATTGTAACATACAAGTCTGCATCAGGCACTTCAGTATTCATGTAAATTGAATTTGCTAGTGTTTCGGGCTCGCTAAACGGGCCTGTTCCCGGTGCATANGGGTCGCTTGGAGAGCAATTGTCCCAAAAGTGGTCATAATTTCTATTCAAGTCAATACCTGTTGGAACTGGCTCACTGTCNAATGGATTGACCGTTGTAGAGAGGTTTTGATTGTGACGAGTGTCAAAATCATTACCGTCCGGATTGAGCATTATTGTTATGTGTACTTCTGAATTTTGAAGAACACTNACTGCATCCTCATTTCCGTTGATCCATCCATTGATGTACCATTTAGCTGTAAGCCATGCCAAAGCAGTTCCGAGATATTCGTTACCATGATGGCCTCCATCNATGTAGATAATTTCCTTGGCTGTACCATTCGGCTTTGTATCAGAAGACCAGTCGGATAGCCTTACTACCCAGAGCGTTTTTCCAAGATAGGATTCTCCTATGCTTGTCAAATCAACGATTTCTGGGTTAGCATCAGCCCAGTCGTTCACTTCTTTGCTCATTGCAGCCCACGACATGTGAACGTGGTTGTCTACCGGTTCTCCCGGCCAATTTTGCTCAGCGCTAGCGAAGACTGGCGTCACAACAATGATTGCGAGGAAAACCGCAAGCCCGCGCATATTTACCCCAGTCCAATCCATTTCATCAATCTGACTATTATGGGAGTCGATGTATGATATTAATTCAAGATATATGAAAACAGGATTGGTGCAACAATTGTTGCATCTGATTCGATTACATGCATTGGAGTACTAGGCGCAAGTTTACCCCATGTTATCTTTTCACTAGGAGGTGCACCAGAATATCCACCATATGATGTCGTTGACTCTGAAATCTGAGCAAACCAGCCCCACAAAGGTGAATCTTCTCCCATATCTTGTCTGAGCATTGGAACTACGCAAATCGGGAAATCCCCTGCAATACCACCTCCTATCTGTAAGAAACCAATTGGATGGCTAGAATTACGATACCATTCTGCTAGGTGCATCATGTAATCGATTCCCGTCTTAACTGAATTGCTGTCGACTTCCCCCTTTATGCAGTGAGCTGTGAATATGTTACCAAGCGTTGAATCTTCCCATCCAGGCACATAGATGGGAATACCAGCGTCCCTTGCAGCAATTAACCATGAATCAGTTGTTGGAATTTCGGCATCTATCTCGTCAAGTATTGCCATCAAATGCTCGTGAGGAAATGCTATGTTGTTTTTCCATTGGTTGAGTATTTTCTTTTCAATCAAGCGAATTGCTCGTTCTTCTGGAATACAAGTATCTGTAACTCTATTGAATCCTTGAGAATGTAATTCTTGGTCGTCATCCTTACTTAAGTTTCTCCAGTTTGGTACTTTCTTGTAATGAGAATGTGCAATTAGGTTGAATACGTCTTCCTCGAGATTAGCACCTGTGCATGTAACAGCATGGACCTTTCCTGACCGTATTAGAGGTGCTAGTGAACGGCCAATCTCTGCAGTGCTCATGGCACCTGCAAGGGTAACCATCAACCTCCCGCCTGATGAAAGAAACTTGTCAAGTGACTGAGCACATTCTTTCAAGGCGCCAGCATTAAAGTGGTGAAAATGCCTGTCAACAAATCCTCTTACTCCTCCAGTTACTGGCTCATCAAGAAATCTTTCAACTCGCTTTGTTCTATTGATATTCATCTGCGGATACTTGAGATTTAATTCCTTTTCAATAGCCTCAACAATCCTAGCAGGATCTGTTTCTCCACAGGTGAATGCGTCGATGGCCAACTGACCTGTCTCTGAATAACAATGAGCACTTACATGACTCTCATCTAGTAAAACTACGGAAGCAAAACCCGGAGGTGAAACACTTCCATCAAATACCTCACAATGTGAATGTACTCTTCGAGCACCAGATTCATCTACAGCTCTTTCCATTAGAGAAAGCATCCAGCGGCCATCCAAGCCTCTTGCTTCTGTACAATCTAACATTATATGCGACCCAAGTCCCATCACCTTAGACCTCCTTGCCTATGTATGCAGAGATAATCTTCGTAGCTATCATCGCAGCAGTAAATTCGGTTAAGGGTGTGTCTAGTTGAGCAACAATCTCGTTGACGTCTGCGCTAATTACATCGCAGTTTTCGAATAACACATCAATTGTTTGATCTACATGCCAAAAGGATAAGCCTCCAGGAACCGGTGTGCCTGTTGCTGGGACTAGAGAGCCGTCTAATCCATCGATATCTATTGTCAAATGAACAGGCCCATCAATTTGTTTCAGCGATTCAAGCCATTCTAGCCATCGCCCTCCACCTGTGGTTGGGTTCATTACATCTCTAGCAAACCATGTGAAAATTCTCTCATCACTCTCAATTAAATCTGCTTCTTGTTTGCAATATGCCCTTATTCCCACTTGATGGACGGCAATTGCGCCCTCATCCAATGAGCGAGCTATCGCACAGGCGTGAGAATATGGTTCACCGTCCAGTTCATCTCTAAGGTCGGCGTGTGCATCTATTTGGACTAACGTCACTTTTTTCGGACACCCTCTCAATATGCCGGGAAGTATCCCATGCTCTCCTCCAAGAAATATGGGAAATGCGCCGCTATTGTATTGTTCAGCAGCATATTCCCCGATTCCATTCAATTGCTCTTGCAGGGTATTTCCTTCCCCAGACCAAGGTTGAACTGTCCGAATTTTCTTCCCGGCGGGGAGTTCTTGTCCTAGTTTGTGATCAAACAACTCAACCTGTCCAGAAGCAGCTATACAAGCAGCCGGACCTTCTGCAGTACCCTGTCCATAGGATGTCGTGAGTTCGTAAGGTATTGGTGCGATGATGACATCCGCATCGCCATCAACATCAGGTAAACCGAGAAAATTACCCTCGATAAACTGGTCAACCATGGAACCTGCGGTGTATATTTCCCCTTTGAAGTGCTCGATTGNGTAAAATCCATCGCTGGGTTAATTAGGGACTTCGACCTATACATATTACTGCGCAGCGNGGAAAACCGGGCCGACCGGTAGTCTTGCGCCATGGTGAGATTATGGGTATGACAATGGCAGAGTTAACAGAAGCAATCAGGCAACACATCGACATGGAAATGGATTCAGAGGTTGCTTCCGGTATGGCAGAACATGCTCTAGGATTTTTTGGTTTCTACGATCGAATAATCGATAATGCTCTCGAGCCAACTGATAGAAATCTATTCTACATGTTCCAAGATTATGATCTACTAACAACGGAATCCGAAGAGACTACCCTATGGGATGGTAGAGAGTGGCGTATACACTACTGGAGATTCAAACCCGAATTGAGAGAGAAAGTAGAGGCATACATGAACAGAGAAGTGGAAGTTATCGAAGTCGACCCGTTCGGTGATGTCTACGGAAACAGCGGAAATATTTGGATGAGAGAAGGAGACAAGCCTGTGAATCCAAACGCATTTACTTCAGACCACTGGGGCTGAACGCTAAAACACAAGTCTTGAAGACTAGTAAGCCTACCACACACACATGAAGGGCANAGCNNTATTGTTAGCAACGCTATTCATCGCTTGTTCTATTCCATTANCAAGTGCTGACGATTCTACACCTATCACCATAAACGTCGATTGGACTGACTCACACGCTTACGTAATCAAAGGCGATGTCGATATCTCTGAAATTTCAATTATCCACATTAGAGAAGGTGGCGATCTTGGACCGGGGCTAATTTTCGATACCACAGGCGANGACCTGCGTGTTATCGCCAGTACAGACATCGCACAAGGAGACACAATTACAGTTGAAGTAGAGGGCTACACTAGAACAATACAAGTCGGCCTNTGGGGTCAGCCAATAGAAGACCACGAGGTTACACTCAACACGCAGTGGGAAATGGACCAGCAATGGGAAAATGAAAACGGTTCTCAAAAATATATTCTAATCTTCGATGGACAGGGCTGGCAGCAAAGGGTTGGAAACACATTAGAATCTTGGGAAATGGGAGAAGGAGAGCTTACTGTTCTCTCGAATACTGAGGAAGGAAGACTCTCAATAATTGTAGATTTAGAATCAATTTGGAAGAATGAAACCACTGTAAATGGACTTCTGACCGGCCAGATTTTCGATGCCAGAGGTAGTGGTTCGATAGAAATGGGCACCAACGGAGATGATGGTGANTTAGCAATCCAGGGTTCTATCAGCGATGCTTGGATTAACAGAAGTATGGTTAATGGCATGATAGATGAAAGGTTCAGACTAGAAGCTAACGGTTCTATTTCTCTTCTNGCTAACGATAATGACAGTTCTATGGATCTAAGTGGTGACTTAGCGGTATTGCTTATCGANACATGGGANTCTGACGGTGAGAGGAGACTATCACANACTCAATTTGAAGCAACGGCAGACTTGATGCTTGAAGACAATGAAACTCGAATGGATATTTCCCTTGACTCATTTGAGTCAAANGAAAAATGGGTCGACGGAGTAAGAATTACTCACCTCAACAANATGGTTGGTCAGGGAACCTTTGGATATGCAGAAGCCGATGAGAATTCCAGTGTTCAAATAAATGGTACAATTCATGATTTCCATCAAGAGCAGGAAAATGGTTTTGTTACAGTTGATGATTTACACATCTCTGGCAGAATAACGGGTGATGCGCANGGTACATTTGGAGTGGTAAGAGGAATCGAGGATTATACAACTCAAGCAAATGAAACTGGAGTAATGTATGATGTTATAATTGTCCACCANGAGGATTGGTTCAACTTAACTGGAATCTCGGGTCTACCAAATTCAGGTTTGGGAGCAGGNGCTCATCACAATGAATCATGGTCATATGATGCTAAACAGTCAGATTGGGATAATCGTACAATAAGGACCGTTTGGAGTCAAACCGGTCCAGATCCNAGTAGTGGAGANATAGTCCACTCTAATTCACCCATNCAAAATTCACCGGAGCCNCCNGAAGTGGAGGAAGCAATAGGTGATGTCGATGTAGGTAGAGAATCAGGGTTCACNCCAATCGATGTAATTCCAGGAGACATATTTTCGTTGTCAGAACAGGATGGAATGACTTTAACCGTAACCGCTGNANATCTTGAAACAATTCAACTTGATGGTCACCTTGTAGATACTGTTANGTGGACTGGNATTTATTCTGAAGGAGTCATAGGNGATGCTTCTGGAAACCTAATTATTGATGGACCATTATCTGGACTGAATGTAGTAACCAAAAGAAATTTCATGATAGAATTTGGTGAAGACGGTGAAATGGTCAACCTAACAGAAAACCAGTCGGTTAACAGAGTTCTATCTCCATCTATCATTTCAATCCATGATAACAGCCCTCCTGNGATAGAAGGAATTGCCCTNGCACAAGGAGTAATAGTAGGAGAAAATGGTGCACCCGGTAATATTGAGGTTACTGTTTCTGATATTGACTTCAATGTTGTCTCCGTAAATATCAACGCGCAATCAATGGGTTATGAGTTACCAATAGAACTGAATGATAAGGGCCTAGATGGAGACAGAGTGATCGGTGACGATATATGGACAGCCTCAGTCTCTGTCAGCGGGTTAGAATTTGGAGAATTACCAATCAATGTAACTGTGAGTGACGCATTTGATGAATCGGATAATTCCTCTGCCAACATTACTGTACTGAATCAGGCCCCAAGACTGACCTCGGTTGAGATAGTTCCAACCATNTTGTCGAGAGGTGAAGAATTAATCATTAATGCAGAAGTTTATGACGGTCACGGCGTACAATTGGTTTCTGTTGATATGAGAGATTATGGTGGAGAAATCACGGATCTTAACAAGGTTGGAGATCTATGGATAGGCCAAGTTCAGATCCCTGTTGGTATGAGTCCCGGCGATCATAAATTGAAACTCAGAATGACCGACGCCTTCAACAAATCGATTACTGTAGAGAAAACAATAGCTTCTGGACAGTATCANATTCCATCAGACTTGGATAAAGACATCGAAATTCGAATAATGAATGAAGCACCAGTAATCGACGTTGGAGNNTTACGAGTCATTGAAGTGGGTAACNAAGATACGTTGTATACACTCACTGTATCCGTTGATGATTATGATGGCCTAAATTGGGTTAAAATCCGTCTTGGAATACTGGCTCCTCCAGGTGAGTCAACAAATTGGTTTACGATGACGTCAAACGGTGATGGAACATATTCAATCGAGATCACTGTGAAAAGTTTCATTGCTTTGGGTACACATGAACTAATTGTTAAGGCAGAAGATTCCTATGGNTCTCAGTCAGCACAGGAGTCTATTCCGGTGCAATTGACAAAGAAGACTAGTGTAATCACAGGGGCAGGAGAGGATAATAGTAACTTTGTTTTCATAGCCATAGGCGCCTTAGGAGTGATTATTATTGGTGGAATTGCAGTGTTCGTAGCCAGAAACTCAGAAAGAGAAGGTGGCCTAGGCGGATTTGGTGACGTTTAGGGGCAAATATTTCTATCGACAACCGTTTATACCTCTGTCCAATCCGCAGCATACACTTGCGAGAGTAGTGTAGTGGTTATCACCGAGCGTTGCCAACGCTTGAACCCGGGTTCGAGTCCCGGCTCTCGCACCATCAACATTCAAACGGTTGATTTCTAATGGTCATAGACCATCATAGCAACTTTCTTTTCGCCTGAGTCATACACATCAACCTGCTTAAATCCATGTCTGAGATGAAATCTTACGGACCCCGGATTGGGTGGAGAGAGGTTGACCTCGGCAGTAACTGGCACTTTCAATTCTAGAGCGTTTTGTATTACCTCTGAATATATTATAGACCCAACTCCCTTATTTTGATGAGATTTAGATACTGCAATCCTATCGACATACAAGAAATCAGAATATCTATCGTTAAACCATGCATAATTTAGACTTCCATATTCGGTTTTTGGGGGCAGGCAAATTACGAATCCAATCAATCTTGACGAAAGGAATGCTCCCAAAGCTAAATCTGAATAATCAAGTAAACGAGATATTTCCTCTCTGCTTACCTTCCCAGTGCCTGGTAGTCCCTGTTCATTAATCTCCCAAATTTCTTCAATATTATTGTGATTCAAGTTTCTTAAGTTCACAAATATCACCTTCAAGAAAGCATCCCAGCAATCAAAGTCATCAACCCTGTTCTAAATGGTATCATAGGCCTCCAGCCGTCTCCTGTGATATCAAGTAGCAGATTATGCAATGGGTCCAAATTTGGACGCTTCGATAAGCCTGTATCCATTGGTTTTGGTACCATTCCAGCGATCTGGTGTCCAAATAACGTATCTTTAGTAAATTCTCCACTTATACCCTGTTCTGTTCTCTTCCACAACATTTCAAACTCTGCTCTAGAATCATCACATTCCCACTCTCGTCTACCACACATGAATATCCCAGTTACCCTTTGCTCTGCCTGGACAATATGTGCTATAGCATTTGCAGCATCAATTACACTCAACCAATAACGCGAAGGAAAGTCATCCCCATCTCCGTCAATCCATGACTGAAATTCAGGAGCAATCCACCTATCTACTTTAGTTGGTAGCAAATCCTGCACGATTATGTCAGTGCCGATTATTATGTCAGCATTGCTTCCATCAAAAGAAATTGAAAATCCTTCACCCTTCGATTCTAGTGAACTGTTTGAATACTTCAGAAGATCTTGGTTTCTTTTCAAGTGAGACTCTTCCTTTGCAACCACATCAATGTCCATGGCCAGTAATTTGTCTACCACCAGCTCGCCGAGCGAACAAGTTGCGCCAATTACTACAATCGCCATTGTATCCGCCAGTTATAGAATACTCAAATCCTTATCTCTGCCAATTTTTCTAATTGAAAATTATAATTTTTAATTGGTATTTTTGACATATTGGATTACCCGTTATGTGATTATGCGACACCAATTGAAACCTAATTTTTTTGCCGCAGTCAAAAATTGAAATTAATCTACTTTCTCAATTGATTCGAAAAGAATTATGCGTCAAACTCAATTGGAAAAGTGTTATTTTTTGGGGGCAACTATAATAGTCGTCACTGTTGAGGTTATACTATCCAAAGGTCAAAAGGTCAAGGAGATGGGGAAAAAATGGCAAACAATGATTACGACATTCAGGAGTTACTCCAAAGAGATGTATATGTGAACGACACGAAGGTTGGGGTAATTGTCGGAGAACGACACCACCCTAACGAATCTAGAGTGAGATCAATGAGAATAATGGTTGAACCTGGAGTCGCAGATGAATTTATGAGAAAACCGGCAGAACTCGCACCTCTGCACAAAGAACTAATTCATAGCATAAGGCATGATGGTTCAGTAAAATTATCAAAATCAATGAGGGAACTTCAAAGAAGATGGAGAAACACTGTCAGAATTGATGAGAAATTATATGCCCCTGATGAAATGATGGATAGGGCTGTTCTAGATAATCAAGGTATGGAAATTGGTGTGATTACCGACCTTGTAAAGATAAAAAGAACTTACAGAGCTGTCGTTGTAAAGACAAGAATTGGCGTTCAAATGCAATATGGCATTGATACAAAGATCAATGTTCCAATAACTGCTTTAGCTAGAACAAGAGAGCGCTTAGATGAAGTTGTTTTGTCAAGAACCTTTGACAAGTTGCTTGGTTTACCGTCATACATCCAAGCAAATGACCCGGACGCTATCGAAGAATGAACCATACCGTCGTCTTTATGACGGGATGGCTGGTCGGCGACCTGCCTTTGCGCGGGTAGCTTAGTCGGCTGGAGCACCCGGCTGATAACCGGGAGGTCGCAGGTTCGAGTCCTGCCTCGCGCACCACGCATTGGTTCGACACCAAACATACATCTTGCTTCACTGGAAATAGGCTAGTGTAAAATCAAGTCACAACAAGAACACTCATTTATCCCCCTCTCAAGGGCTCTCAACATGGTAGTTGTGTCGGGTAGCAACTCCCGAGCCCTTGCAATGGACCTTGCTGAAGAACTTGGCTGGGAGCACCATGTCCTTGAGGCAAGAAGATTTCCAGATTCCGAAGGTTACATCAGAATACCTGAAGATGCTATTGCTGCAGTAAGGAAGGAGCCTGTGGTCCTTGTTTCAAACACGTTCCCTGATGCAGGCATAGTTGAGACACTACTGCTGCTTGAAGCACTTCGAGACGTCCGTGCCGGTAGAACAGAGAACTTGAAGCAAATTGGGCCTCAATCTATGGAAGATGTAGGTCCAGGAGTGATTGTTGCAATACCGTATTTCGGCTATTCAAGGCAGGATAAAAGGTTCAGACCTGGAGAGGCAGTAAGTGCAAGGGCAATTGGAAACCTCCTAGCCTCGCATTGCGATGGCATTGTAGTGTTTGATTTACACGCACCGGCTGCGCTTCAGAACATGCCCATTCCAGTTGCATTCACATCGGCTATGCCTGAAATTGCAAATCACCTAAAGAATACAGTCAATCCTGATTTTATTCTTTCACCTGACAAGGGAGCAATAGATAGAGCCAGTGCTGTTGCTGAAGCGATTGGTTTACCTTTTTCTTACCTCGAAAAGACAAGAATTGATGCCCACACAATAGTGCATAAGGCGAAAGATCTTGATGTAGATGGTAAAATTGTCGCAATAGTTGATGACATGATTGCAACAGGCGGGACTATTTGCAAAGCTGCTGACGCTCTGAGAAGTCAAGGTGCTACCGAGGTACATGCTGCATGCACACATGGGCTGTTTACTGGAGGAGCGATAGCAAGATTGTCCAACCATGTCGATGGTGTTCATGCTACTTCAAGCCTAAGTAACAGTAGATCGGTTATATCAGGAGGAGCCGCACTGGCAAGAGGAGTGCGTCAAATTATCGATAATTTCTGAGTTTCAGGAAATTTTTGCAATCCGTGGTGTTTATATTCGCGAGGCCGTGCGCAGCGTTGCTTCACACAAGCATGAGAGTGATTTCAATGAGTGCACACGTGTCTTTTGAGACCCCAAACGATGTCGCAGATAAGATCTACGAAATGGTTTCGGCGAATAATAACGGTAGAATGAAAAAAGGATCGAACGAGGTAACCAAGGCAGCAGAACGAGGTACTGCCAAGTTTATCATCATGGCAGAGGATGTAAATCCGCCAGAACTTCTGGCGCATATACCTCTTATATGCGCAGAGAAGGGAATCCCGTTCGGGTATGTTCCAAGTCAAGAGTTCCTAGCGAAAGAGGCCGGTATGCCCGGTGGCGTCAAGACTGCCTCGCTTGCTTTACTTGAGGTTTCAAAGGGCGCACAGGAAAAATTCAACGAAGTTGTAGAGCTCGTCAANGGGCTTTCTAGCTGATCTTNCTNTAATTCGGAGGAATAGAAAATGTCTGAAGAACTGGGAGGATGGCCTGCAGAGGTTGTTGAAGTGGTTGGAAGAACCGGAATGACAGGGGAAGCAACTCAAGTCAAAGTCCGTGTAAATGATGCACCCAACCCTCGTGACGTTGGCCGAATCATCACTAGAAATGTAGTAGGGCCTGTCCGAATTGGAGATATTTTGATGCTGCGCGACACTGGTCGTGAGGCNCGCAAACTCAACTATAGGTGATNATNATGCCAGAACAAAGAATCTGCAGTTTTTCCGGNGAGATTATTGAACCAGGCACAGGCTTGATGTTCATCCGAAAAGATGGTACTGTTCAGTGGTTTGCAAATTCAAAGGCAAGAAAGAACTCTGTAAAGCTAAAGAGGAANTCTCGCAAAGTTAAGTGGACCCGTCACTATGTGAAGGGTGGAATCTGATTAGCGACTACCCACATATTCAATCGCTGCGCTCAAATAGGGCATGGCGTTCGGCAACACTGGTGGAATTAGAATGGAAACTACCTATGTAATGGTCAAGCCTGATGGTGTGCAGCGNGGATTGGTTGGAGAAATAATCCAGAGATTTGAAAGAAAAGGGCTGCAATTGGTTGGCTTGAAGCAAGTTATCGCTAGTGAGGAAATTGCGAAGAAACATTACGCAGTCCACGCTGAGAGACCTTTTTTCCCAGGATTGATAAAATTCGTTACTAGTGGCCCAGTTGTATGTATGGCTTGGTCCGGTAGAGATGCAATAAGCGTAGCTAGAAATTTGATTGGACCAACCAATGGTAGAGAAGCCTCTCCAGGAACAATTAGAGGTGACTTCGGAATGGACATAGGGTACAATATGATTCACGGATCAGACGCAGCAGAAACCGCAGAATTTGAACTCGGATTATGGTTCCCTGAGGGTCTCAATGAATGGACCCAAGATAGTCAATCTTGGGTATANGAGTAATTTTGAATTCCAATTGCAGAATTAAAAAAACCAATTGAGGGTTTTGCATGAGTCAAGAAGATTCTNAGCAGCAAAATGACCCTCAAAGTGGCACTCTGGAATTAGGNTGGCAACGTCANCCAATTGTTTCGGTCTTAGGCCATGTTGACCATGGTAAAACAAGTGTCTTAGATCACTTCAGNTCACTNGGCAGTGANAGACAAGCAAGTGTAATGGATAGAGAAGCAGGAGGAATTACCCAGCACATCGGAGCTACAGAAGTCCCAGCAAAAATTCTGAATGACACATGCTCAGCAATGACTGGTGGAAAAGACTTCAATAGCCCTGGACTTCTTTTCATAGATACACCCGGGCACCACTCGTTTACCAGCCTGAGAAGTAGAGGTGGAGCTTTAGCAGATATCGCAATATTAGTTGTTGATGTCATGGAAGGACTGCAGCCTCAAACAATTGAAAGTTTAAGGATACTAAAGGAAAAGAAGACTCCATTTGTTGTTGCTGCAAACAAAGTTGATCGAATCCACGGATGGAGAACGAAAAACGGAAGGTCATTCATTGAGTCTTGGGCAAGTCAGAGAGATGATGTAAAACAATTCTTTGANGAAAAATATTGGAAACTACTAGGNCAATTCAGCGAGCACGGGTTTAACATCGAAAGATANGACAAGATTCGAGACTTCAAATCAAATCTCGCAATGGTGCCNTGCTCTGCTAAGGATGGAGAGGGACTCCAAGACCTTCTGACAGTTACAGTAGGGTTGGCAGAAAGATTCCTTGAAGAAAGNCTTAGGGACACACTAGGAGATGGTGAAGGTACTNTTCTAGAGATGAAAGATGAAAGAGGATTAGGTAAAACCATTGACGTAATTCTAAACAGAGGAGAATTATCTGTTGGAGATACAATAACACTAGTAGGCGCAGATGGACCTTTTTCAACACACATCAAAGGAATGTTTAGGCCAAAGGGTATGTCTGAAATGAGAGATGCTGGTGACAGGTGGGAATCATGCGATAACGCAGTTGCAGCATGTGGTCTGAAAATTGTTGCACCTAACTTAGAGAATGTTCTTGCAGGAACTACGCTTAGGCAAACTAATACTGATGAAGCAAGGGAAATTGCAGAAAAAGAAGCGAGGAAAGAGGCTTCCATTTCGGTTGATATTGCAGAGGAAGGTATAGTCATCAAAGCTGATACAGTTGGTGGATTAGAAGCNCTGGCNTTTGAGTTGAACAAACTAGACATCCCAATCAGGATGGCNACTATTGGACCTGTTAACAAACGAGACATAATCACCGCCCAGTGTGCGGAAAATCCGCTAAACCAGATAATTCTTGGATTTTCTGTGCAAGGTAATTCAGAAGTGCAACCNAAACTCGAAGGTNCTGACGCTGANATTAAATTCATAGGTGCTGATATCATATATCGCATATTGGAAGAATTTGAGGAATGGAGAGAAACCACAAAGAATGAATTAGATGCTGCTGCTAGAGAAAATCTAGTTTATCCAGGTCATCTGCTNTANCTGAAGGATCACACATTCCGCAACAAAGGACCGGCGATTGTTGGTATGCGTGTTCTTGGTGGTAAAGTTCACATAGGTCAAAAAATCATGAAACTTGATGGAACACCAATTGGCCAAATCAANAGNCTCAGAACAAGGTCTAGTGAAGAGGTAAAACAAGGTTCACAAGGTGAGGAGCTAGCTGTTGCTGTAATGGGTCCGACTGTNGGAAGACACATNGAAGAAGGTGACGAGTTTTGGGTTGACATTCCAGCATCTCATGCAAAGAGGTTGAGAAAACTTGACTTAAGCCCTATTGAAGAAGAAATTTTGNAACAAATNACAAAGTTACATCGCAAGCAGGACCACTTTTGGGGAAGATAATTTTCTAATTAATTCCTAGATAAATCTACGACTTATTGACGCAATACCTTGAAGTATGGAATGTTTTGGTTTCATATTGTACCAAGGGTGCTTTTACCATGAATGCAGGATTTCAAGCAGCAGCGCCAGCAGGCGACCACCGAACAAAGGACCTCATTGCAACAGTGTCCTCAATCGCTAACTCTCTCATGGGTGAAGTNTCNAAGGTNATCATTGGAAAGAACGAAAANCTCCGAAGAGTGACNGTTGGAATCTTATCAAATGGAAACATGCTNTTGGAAGATTTCCCAGGATTGGCAAAGACGCTTCTNGCCAATACTTTTGCTAANGCACTCGGGTGTAAATTCAAGCGTGTACAATTCACACCTGACCTGCTGCCCTCAGACATCATGGGTACATACATGTATGATCAAAAATCAGGTGAATTCAAACTCCGTGCTGGACCACTATTTTCCAATATTTTGTTGGCTGANGAAATCAACCGTGCACCGCCAAAAACACAAGCAGCTTTACTAGAGGCTATGGAAGAAAAACAGGTTACTATTGAAGGTATTACTCACAAANTACCCGCTCCTTTCGTTGTACTTGCAACGCAGAACCCTATNGAGCAGGAAGGAACATATCCACTACCNGAGGCTCAAATGGACCGTTTCTTGATGAAGATGAGTATGGGTTACCCTGACAGGGCCGAAGAAAAAGCGATTTTAGCTAGAAGAAAATTGCGTGGCAAAGACCAGCATGACGTAGAACAAATCACTTCACCAAAGAAGGTAGTAGCCATGCAGAAGGCACTGGAAACTGTACACGTGGACCCAGCAATTCTTTCCTACATAGTAGAGATTGTTCAGAGAACAAGAGAAGACCACCGTGTTGTAAACGGTGCATCTCCTCGTGCNAGTCAGTCGCTGTTTAAGACAGGCCGTGCAGCAGCAGCTGTCGATGGTAGAGATTACGTCATACCAGATGACATAAAGGGAATTGCATTACAAATCATCTCTCACAGAATTGTAATGAAGCCNGAAGCGAAAATCCGTGGAATTACCGGAATGCATATTGTAAGGAAAATTCTTTCCGAAGTCCCAGTTCCNGTCATCCAACAAGGATGAACTGAACAAAAAGAATACGACTCTTTACAGAGGAGTGCCTACTTCGCTATATCATCACGGCGTGATTTTGAGGTGTTTGTTTGAATCCGTACAAGATGGTTGTTGCAGTCGCAAACCAAAAAGGAGGGTGTGCAAAAACGACCACTGCTGTAAATTTAGCCGCTGCTTTAGCAAAGGGGTCTAAGAAATTCAAAGTACCACCNGCNAAGGTTTTACTGATAGATTTAGACCCACANGGGAATTGTGCGACATCGTTTGGGGTTGAAAAAAAGAAGATAAAGAAAACNGCNTATGATTTACTTGTCAATGATTCGGGTGAGGACCTNCCCTTNATGGANGAATACCTNATCTCTCCNGAACAATTAACAGAGTCTATGCAGAAAGCTTGGGCNAAAAGAAATGACAACTCNAAAAGAATCCCNGCAGACNTAGGAATCGACAACCTTTGGCTNTTACCTAGTGACATACACCTCTCCGGTGCNGAGATTGAATTAAGTCACAGAATTGGAAGAGAAACAAGATTGAGAGAGGCGCTGGCACCAATAATCGATAAATTCGATCATATCATAATCGATACACCTCCNTCGCTTGGGTTGTTGTCTATCAATGCNCTTTGTGCTGCTAANTGGGTATTCATACCGGTGCAGGCTGAATANTACGCACTGGAAGGCTTCAGCATGCTGATGAATAGCGTNAAAATGATCCAAAAGAGAATNAATCGTAATCTGAAAATCTTTGGCGTAGCTATGACTATGGTAGACCAGCGTTCAAAACTTTCACTGCATGTNTGCAATGAAGTTGAATCAAAGATACCTAGAAAGGTGTTCAAAACTCCTATTCGCAGATTGGCAAAGGTGGCCGAAGCTGCATGGACTGGTGCACCTACTGTCATACTCAACAAGCCTAGTAATTCTGGAGCAGGGGCAGGAAGTAGAGAATATTGGTCNCTTACAAAAGAATACCATGAGAGAGTTCAGGAAATGAGGCGCCAGTTTGGCGTAACAGAACACCCTCGCCTGCTCTTAGATAAGCAAGGTCGCTCCTATTGATAGGTGGGTAAATTCACTCGCAATAAGCGAATTTGCGAGTGAGATTCAAGTAGTCTCTTTGTCCAAACGCCATCATGACCGGAGAAGGTATGACGTCTGTAAGTGTAAGTTATGAGGTTAGAAGACAACTAAACACGCTTAGGACCATGGATGGCCACAAGAGTGTAGANTCATTCATATCAGAATTAATTCGAGCNCACAAACTTGCCAAAATGAATGGTGAACTGGATGANCTTAGGTCCAAAATGAAAGAAATTGCAGATGTGAATTCTGACCATCTGGTCCAAAGACTAAATTTAGCACCTTTCAAAGTTTGAGGGAATAATATGGATTGGAGACCTTCCGGGCATTTACTGAAGACCAANGATTTAGTTCATGCCATTTTTGATCCAGAAAGTGANGCTGCAAAGTTGCTCGTGAAAGCTACAATGGGAGANGTTGAATTATTCGCAGCCCAAAAAAGTTGGAANGCTATCCTTTGGCTAATCAATAATACTCTCAAGGTTGATGGCAAACCAGTTTACACTGGTCAGCAACTAGGTAACTTGAGAGCTGCTCTTCCAATTGTGTGGAAAAAACTCTGATTACTTGCCTTGCTTAGCAAGCCATTCAGCACCGTACCATTTCCACTGGTCCATTGTCCAACCCTCAGGTAANCCTTCGGCTGGAACAGGTGGCGCTTCCGGTGGCTGCATAGGTGCTGCCTCTTGCTTTGGGNNTGGTGTTTCNGCCTCGTTTGCAGAAGTTGGAGGTAGCCCTGCAAGTTCTTCTAGAGATGAGTCTTCTTCCATTACTTCTCCAGAATCTTGGAGGTTTTCGCCATCTTTTATNTCAATATCTGCGAAACCNGAATCAATCACTTCTTGTGATTCAGATCCTGTATCTAATTCCATTGGCTCAACCTCGTCATCCCATAACTTGTCAGAGTCGACACCGCCAACTGCTGAAAGTCCAGCCTTGCCTTCGAGGGCTTCGGTCTCTGCTGTATTGTCTGTGGGAACGAACGGTACACCGTATGTTTTCACCAATGCTCGACGACGCCTAGTTCTGCCTATACCTGCANANATCAATAANACTGCAACTATTGATACGAAAGATATGCCAAGGAATGGTAGNATTTCAGAGGCTGTTGAAAGGTATTCATCAGTATTACTTTTCTCACCATCACCATCTCCCTCTAGGGAGNTTTTCCAACTCTCGTACGAGAGGGGGGTCTCCTCACTTGATTCTTTATCAGCAACGTAATTTTGGTAATCGACATCTCTGATTCCCATGCACACACTAGACATATCGGAGATTACTAACTCACAGTGGTCTTTATTTGTCTGAACTAACTTATTNGAGTCGTTATAATCTTGGCTTGCACCNACTTCATCACCATCGTTGTCAATGTAATCATTGGCATCATTTGGTAAATCATCTGCAAAATCATAGAACCCATCACCGTCAGTATCAACACATCCGTACTTTTCGGTAACTACCTTTGTCACACTCAGTACTCCATTTTCGTCCAACTCCGGAACGTATGCACTTGTTGAGTTACCCCACTCCAAAGGACATGAATCTGGGTTATTACCCTGGAGGTTATCTCCGTAACCATCTCCATCCATATCAACCCACTGTGTGATATCATAGATTGCGAAATCAGCTCCATCCGCTGTTGTCCAGTCACCTGATGGATCTGAATATCCATCATTGTCTGTGTCTTTACATCCAAGTCGATCCTCGGTTGAGAAGCCATTTTCACTTGGGCAATGGTCACCTCTGTATCCGTCGATTTCGTCGCCAAATCCATCAAAATCTGAGTCTGCCCATTGTGTAGGGTCATCTGGGAATCGATCGCCTTGTTCTGCNTTCATGTTATCCCCATACCCATCNCCATCAGTATCTCTCCACTGCCCTGNGTTTTCTGGGAAATCATCTGAATCATTACCATCCGGATTATCTCCATAGCCATCACCATCTGTGTCANTCCATTGGGAAGANTCCTCTGGGAAAACATCTGAGTTGTTNCCNTTGATATTATCACCNTAGCCATCGCCATCTGTATCCTCTGTTTGTGTTTCATCAAGAGGGAANGCATCCTGACTATCTGTTACTCCGTCACCATCAGTGTCTAAATCGAACAANCTAACTTTAGAGGAAGTNGAAAAAGAAGAGATAATGTATAATTCGCCCGATTGTCCAAACACGCCAATCATGACTCTNCCAGCAGATGAGAAGACTTCTTNCTCAGTGAAATCTGATTCATCNATCACGTGTAGTTTTCCGTTTTGGGTACCGACAAGAATTCGACCNTCCTCTGCGATGGTTATAGAGAGNATACTTTGACCACTTGAAATTGATAGTGATTCCATATCCCATGTGGTAAAATCGTATCTAAACAGGTCCCCGTTCGAGCAACCCACGATTATGTTACCACTGCCATCGTTAATTATACGAGTTGGATATGATGTGAAATCGGACAGACTATTCTCAAGAACTCCTTCTTGTGTTGTAATCTTGACCAAATTGTCTCTTCCACCAGTAACTATTCTGTCATCTGAAATTATTGAAACTGCGGTCATTGCNGTGTTATGNCTTGGGGTAGCAATACTTGTCCAGCCATCCGAATTGTATTCCTTCGCTCTGCGCTCTCCACCAAAGAAACCAAACCACAGATCTCCATCTGTNTCCCATACGACATAGTCAACAGAATTCGAGGTATTGTATCTAAATGAGACAAGTCTCAGTTCCGTGTTTACGATGTATACTCCTTCAGTATGAGCTACCGCTACTTGTAATCCTGTTGCGTCTGGTGTTGCAGAATTTGCTGATACATTNAATTCAAGAGACCATTGTGTAATCAACTCGCCACTACCCCAGAAATGCTCNGATAAATTNCCTGTAGAGGTCAATGTAAGTAATGTGGACGATGATGAAAATGAAGTGTGTATGAACCTTCCATCTACAGAGTCGATTACCCCTACTTCTAACAGGTTTGATTCTGCTTCAACAGATGGTACTGCGGGGAGTAAGAGTAAGCACAGAACAACTGCTAGGACCTTCCTCATAACANACCCGAAACCTAAGTGACCTATGAATCGCTCGGAGTATAGCGTTTGATAGTATCATTGTTCGTCTTCATTAGAATCGATATTCAATTCAGTGTTTGATGAATTTACAGGTTTTAGTTTGGTCACTGGAGTTAGCGTAGCGGTCTTCTTTTCAACAACAGTAGAGGCTGGTTTCACACCAGGCGCTGAACTAGGTGGAGGGCCTCTNCTCTTCGCTGGAGTCAAAACTTTCGGTGAAACGGGTTTTAGTACTGCGGTAGTGGCCTTTTGAACAGCTTCTAGTTTCGTTATTGGCCTAAGGACAGCAGTCTTCTCAGGCTTGATTTCTTCTGGTTCTTCAGAAACTAATGCCTCCTCTACTTCAGATACTACATCTTCGATTTCGACTTCCTCAACTTGAATTTCTTCTAACTCTGGCTGAACNATTTCCTCAATTTCTTCTTCTATTTCTGGAAGAATTGTTTCCTCAATCACCGTCTGTTCTGGGATCGCTTCTGCAATTTCCAACTTTGGAGCGGATACTATTTGTTCAGTTACCGGCTTAATTTCTGGAGCGACAACAGCTGGTGCTTCGACCTTCGGCCTCTGAATTACTGGCTGTTGAACTACCGGTTGTCTNACGACCTTAGGTAGAATNGGCTGAGGCAATTTAATTTGCTGTGCAGGATTAATTTGAGCCCCAATTGGAGCCTTTACTGGCCTTGCCAATGGCTGCGCTCCGCTTAGTGCTTTAGCNGCTGATTGCGGAGCCCTCATTCCAGATAATCCCATTGANGGGGAATGTTGGGCCGCTGCCTGTGCCATTGCTCCTCTGATCGGTCGACCTGCATTTGCACCCAAAGCGNTTGGGCGTGCACCTAATGCGCTTGGGTCCACACCCATCTGAGGTTGCTGTGCCTGTGTACCTTGGCCTGAAATCGCTTGTAGCCAAGATTGACGCTTCTCTGCTCTGTTGTCTTGAGACCTTAATCTGTCAAATTCTTCTTGCTGATCTGCTAATCTAGCTTCATCTGCNTCAATTTGAGATTGAACCTTGCCTTCGATNGATTCACGCATCTTTACTTCTGCCATTGCCTTGAAGTCATCCATTTGTTGGGTTAGTGAGGAAAGTCTGTCTCTTATTTCCGACCTCTTTACACCTAGTTGAGCCTCTATTTCTGCTCTGATGTTTGCTTCTCTCTTGCGCACCTCGATCAGAGCCTTGTTTCTCATGATTTCCTCACGCTTGTCCAATTGTCTCTCTAATTGAGTTGCTACTTCTTCTTCCTTTCTCGCTCTGAATTGAGCTAANCTCTCTTCCATTTCGGCTTCAAGTTCGAGNACTGTTTCTTCCTTCAACAAGTCTAAATCTGTTTCGTGAGTGATTCTCTCATTCCTTAATCTACCATCAATCTCTGACATTATTGCCTTTCTTGCCGCAGCTTCTCTAGCCTGGAATTCTAACTCCAATCGCTCTGACCAATCTGTCTTCTTGGAATCATACCTTTCAGATAATTGATCGTGAAGTTCTGCTTCTCTCTCATATCTGAATCTTGCAAGTCTATTTTGAATCTCAGCTTCTCTAGCATTTCTGTAAGCTGCAAATTCTTGATCCATTCTAGCCTCAAGTTCTAATTCTATTTCAGATTCTAATGAACGAGAAATATCGTCGACAGCCTTTGAGAATGTCAAGTCATATTTCTCTCGTAGCCTGCTCTTTCTCTCGGCTAATTTTTCGGCGTGCCTAGATTGTAGCTGTTCCTCTACTTCGCCCCTTAATTCCTCTTTCCTTCTGGCAACAGCGAGTTCTACGTCTTGACGCATTCTCTCTTCCAGTTCTTTAGTTTCGGATTTCAATCTTGATTCCAGTTCATCCTGAATTGATGCTGCTATGTCTTCTTCTAAACGAAGGCTTCTGCGCTCATATTCTGCACGCATTGTAGCTTCTCTTTGCTTCAGCCTAAGTTTCAGTTGTTGCTCTAGCCTTGTTCTGATTCCTCTTCGAAGAGATTCCTCTCTTTCTGATAGTTTTTGGGACTGAACTTCCTCCAACTTCTGAACCTCTTGTGTCTCCATTTCTCTGAAACGGTTTTCCATTTCATTCTGGATTGTAGCTTCCAACTCACGGATTTTTCTCTGTAGTGATTGATTGAATTCAATTTCCAATCGCTCCCTTTGGAAGGAAAGTCTATGCTTGTGCTCGTCTGATAATTGGGATTCTAGTTTTGAAATCACAGTTTTGCGATGTTCTTCGACTCTACGATCTTGTTCAACCGAAAGTGATTGCTTGAGATTTTCAATTTCTCTTTCCAATCTCATATCGTGCATTTCTCTTAGCCTGATTTCTTCTCTAGTCAGTGTATCTGACTCCAACTGGGAAAGTTCATTTTCCATTTTCTCTCGTAAATCATTCTCAAACGCGCTGAGGGTCATTTCATGTTGTCTTGAAATGTCAACTGCCATGTTGTCCTGCATCAGAGAAATCTTTTCCGCTAAGGCTTCTCTACGCAACTTGCTTTCTCTACGCAGTTTAGCTCTGAGTTTTTCTTCCTCTCTGAATCTAGAGTTCTGCATTAACGTCTGATCCAATGATGGGGATGGAGTTGACGTATACTGAGCGCGCAGTGTAGATAGGTCTGTTTTGGCTAAACCGCTACCTCTTCTCAAACCTGTTTTGTCTGTTGACTTGCTTTCGCTAGCACTCATAGGATCCCCATCCAGTTTACCATGCCGTTCTCATGATAGATAAGGTGCGCGATGCAATCATCCACTCGCGAGGCGATTTATACGACAATTGCCGCTTGCCAATTTACTCGCTTTCTCGTAATTTATCATCAGCAATCAAACGTGGTCCTGCAACGATGTAAACAACAACCAAAAGTAGTGACAGACCGAACATTAGCAGCGTTAACCCCGTGTTGCTTAAGTCAGCCGCAACATCTGTTCTCTCTGTGTAAGACATCGCATGAATTACGGCAGCCAAAATAGCAACCATTTGAATGATTGACAGTTTCATGGGAATTCCTGATTTTAGTTTTGACATCTTTCTATCAGAAATCATCAATCCGCCACTTAGAAGTAATATGGGGAGGATTATGAAATCTAAGTAAGGCCTTTCACCTTCTCCAAAACAAAAACCACAATTCCATGAAGTAACATCTGGACCAAAACCTGAGGATGGTTGTAGCCAAATCATGCCTGCAGCAGACAAAACAAACATAGCGTTTGCAGGGGAAGATAAACCGTAGAAATATGATACATATCCTCCCTCGTCATGCTGAAATCTTGCGAGTCGTAACATACCACATGCGATTAACCAGATACATGCGACTGCCAAACTTACAGTCCAGATGGGAGTTGCTTCGCCCCATCTTCCAAACATTGCGAATACCATTAAAGCGGGAGCAACGCAAAATGATATACAATCTGACATAATATCTAGGGACCCACCTAGTAACTGTTTCTTGGAGTAGTTTCTGGCTATTGGTCCATCGATTATATCGCCTATTGCTGACAGTAGAATACACAGCATAGCAGCCCATATGTAATCTGTTAAAATCCCACCTTCAGTATAAGGCTCAGACATGTCGTCTACAGCAAGAAGAAGGAAAAATATCGCTAAAGTTCCTAAAAGACCGTTTACAATGGTGATGTAGTCGGCAATACCCATCATCCTGTAAGTGGTTTTCACTCAATCGCCTCAAAAAGATATTTTGAATTCTGCCTCGCAAGCAGGGCAGGAAATTTCCCTTTCTCCAGGTTTTTTATTCATTCTTAATTTTCTATTACAGGAAGGGCATGAAATCTCAATCTTTGGTCTATTTGGCTTCAAAACAAAATGAGACTGACATGCTGAGCATTGTAGATTCGCAGGTCTTTTTCCTACACCGACTACCAATACCTTTGAGCATACAGGGCAACCTATCTTCTCTTCTCGCCATTTTCTCTTGGTTCCTTCATGCTCAACATTCACCTTTGAGCCACACATAACGCATTGAATAATTCCAAGTCCTTGGGGTAGAAGATTGTCACATTTAGGACAGGAAAGGTCTGGAGTTGGAATTCTGGATTCAATTCCGGGTGTTTCCATTTCCTCAGACATATTCTTCACCTTGTGATTTTCCTAGTTCAATTCTTTCTACCAAGTATTTCTAGTGACTCAAGAACCGTAGAATCAAGATCCAGTTCTGTTCCTGAAATTTGTGATAGTTCTCGCAGCATAGTTCTAGCGGCAGCTTGCACTCTTGGATTGGACAGATCGATAGATGCAATAGCATTCTCATTATTACTTTCAGTACCATCGCTGGGAAGTGGAACTCTATCGATAACGCACCACCATCTAGTTCGACCTTGATCTCTGTGATTCATTACCAAACCTAAGGATTCAAGTTTTCGAAGGTGGTGATACAAGTTGTATCTATCAACACCAACTATACCCTGCAATTGTACAGTTGTTAGTTCATCAGAATCTAACAAGGCTACGTAAAGTGCTCTCCTAGTAGGATGCATCAATGATGTGCTCACCGGGTCAGCATGGATTCTAGCCATATTCTACCACCGTTGTTACGTCCTATAACCCATGAGGCTTGAAGGTAGCGTTGGAAAATTAAGCTGCTGGAGAGAAAACTGCCTTGAAGGAATCTACTGTACCAGTAAATATCGATTTGAAAATATCGAAGATTAACATGAAAGTTCCACTACTTCCCGACAACCTTGCACCATTGATAATAACCCCAATTACACTTAGTTCATGTATCAACACACCAACAGCAAGGTTGTCATACAATCCTGCTATTACTCCATAGACCAATGCTAACGTCACCGCTACAGAGTATCCTATATTCCAAACAAGAACATTATTTGTTTTCTTTGCTAATTGAACCAATTCTGAGATTAATCTAGGATCGTCACCAGGAATTAGTACATCAGCGGCTTCTAGATTAGCAGATTCTCCAGTCCCAATTGCTATTCCAATATCTGATGCTGCCATCGCTGCTGCATCATTAAATCCATCTCCGACCATCATTGTGATATGAGTTTTCGACCTATTCTCAACCCACTGTACTTTACCCTCAGGAGTCATTTCACCCTTTGCGGCTTCTTCGGGTAAGCCGATGCTTTTTGCTAATGCATTAACTGCATCTTGATTATCACCAGACAAAATTTCTACGTTTACGCCCATTGCATAAAGAGCCTGAACTAGTTCTTCAGTACCATCTCTTAAATCATCGTGTATGAATGTGAAAAGGGCTACTGCTTTACCTTGTTTGGTAAGTAGACTAGCGCCGTGCCCTTTGGAAAGAGCATCTGAAAGGGCTGTTGATAATTTACCAGTCACCATAGACTGTTCCGCCCTCAGGAAGGCAACTTCGTCACCATTCAATTTGGCAAATACACCTCTTTCACCATCTGATATATCTGTTAATTTCATTGGAGAAATGGATTCTTCTTCTGCCAATGCAATAATTGCCTGAGCATATGGGTGATTGGATGATACTTCTAAACCTGCAGCAAGAGCAATTGCTGCATCTCTTTTTCTGCCACGAGCTAATGTCATTTCTCCAATTCGAGGCTTTCCTGATGTCAATGTACCTGTTTTGTCCAGAAGAACCAAGTTCACCTTCGATAGAGATTCCATAACATCTCCTCCTCTTGCAATTGCACCTGATTTAGCTGCATTTGACAGCCCCGCAGCGTGAGGTACTGGAGAGGCTAAAAGCAGTGCACACGGACAGGCAACTACCCATAACAGCAAAATCAGTTTCCAGTCCGCATTAGGTTGAACTAACCAAACAAGG
The DNA here is from genome assembly GCA_002694245.1 of Methanobacteriota archaeon. GTDB lineage: Archaea > Thermoplasmatota > Poseidoniia > Poseidoniales > Poseidoniaceae > MGIIa-K1. The sequence continues at coordinate 10,160 of NZLM01000001.1, read as the reverse complement.
AATGCCCCTACCAATACTACTGGAACCCAAATCGCAGTGAAATTNTCTAATGCTCCNTGTAACCTTGTGGGTTTCTCTTTGAATTCATGTACCTTATCNATNAGTCCNGATAAACGGGTATCTTCACCTACTGCAGTAACCTCAACAGTCACTGGNCCTCTAGCCAGAGTCAAGCCTGCTTGTAACTCGTCACCCTTGGCAANATCGACAGGNACTGATTCTCCTGTTAANGGCGCTCTGTTAACAGACCCNGTTCCCGAAACAATGATTCCATCAGCAGGAACTAATTCTCCACTACGAATTTCAATCTTGTCTCCAATCATAATTAAACCAATGGGGACTTCTTCCGCTTCTTGATTTGTGTTTGCGACNGGAGCCATTGAAATAGGTCCTGTAACAATTGAGAAACTTCCTGAAATTTTCTTTGANACTCTTCGTGCAGTTCTNGGTAACCTATCNAGNCCCCCNTGCATTGCATTCCTTGCCTTTATCAANGCTTCACTTTCCATATGCTCTGTCCANGAAACCAGTATGATAACCATCAANGCTTCNTCCCAGTGCTGCAGTATTGATGCACCTATGACTGCTAATGAAGTAAGAACTTGGAATCCAAGNTGCCTTTTGTGANCAGACGCAATTGCTTGGCTGATCATCTTCGTACCGCCAATGATTACACCTACCAGCCCCAAAAGAGCGATAATCAGTGGATTAACTTCTGCCATTTCAAGAGCAAGAACTGCTAGAAGGATNATGAAAGCAATACCAGAAGACATCATTCTCCACTGCCCAGGAGATAATCTATTACCTTGCGATTTTACCAATTTATAGTCGCCACCAATTACTCTTTTGAGGGCTTTCTCGTTTGCAGATTGTAATGCNGGATCTAGGTTTGGNGCCAACTGAATCAATATATTTCGATTTTTGTCTAATTGTGAATTNAGAACTCCTGGTTGCCGNTTAAACACTCTAGGGAGCATCTTAACAGCAACAGAATGTCTTGCTGCGATAGCCTGAGTATTAACACCAGATATTTGCATNAAAGGTANGTCTGGTGGATTACCCAGAGAATTAAGCATTGCAGAGGCACTGGCGATGTTACCTTTTTCCAAGTCCACCTCGATAGTTACTGTTCCCTCAGTAGCACTAACGGTAGAGCTGCATACCTGCTCAAGACGATTGAGTGCATTCATAGCCACACCAGCACAGTGAGGGCAATCCATGTCTTGTATTGGCCAACTTATCGTATGACTACCAGCATACTCTTCAACAACGCTCATATCGATTGCTTCTGCCTCTATTATGGCCGGCTCTGGANCAATATTGGATGCTGATTTTGATNCAGAACCAGAAGAGGNCTCCTGTTGTTTTNGCAGCAAAGAATTCTCGTCTTCAAGAGACAAGAATTCCTCCACATCATCCGCCATGAATCTTCGCATATTTGCATCCATTATGAAGGCTCGTACAGTAATTGTATTGAGGTAGATAAGGGAGGAGATTAGCATGAACTGGCTACCACAGGGGTGGAAACCGAAGGCGGTTGCTGTTGACATAGATGGAACAATTACAGACTCAGACAAAAAAATTCACTTGGGCGCAATTAAACAACTAAGAAAATTAGAGGAAGCAGGCATTCCTGTAATATTAGCAACTGGAAATGTAAGAGCCATCACATATGGACTATGGAGATTTATTGGCGCAAGTGGGCCAATGGTATGTGAAAATGGAGGCGTTGTTTGGCATCCGAAGTGGGGAGATCCTATTGTCCGTGCAAATGGGGAAAGAGCTAGAAAGTGTGCAGAAGATATGGCAAAAGAAATTGATATCGATCCTCGGGGTATNACAACAAACACATGGAGAGAGTCNGAGTGGTGTCTATTTACTCACGAGAATTTGGATGCTGTTAGTGAATGGGTGTNTAACTCAAAATACTCAGATCTCACGGTTGTAAAAACTGGTTTTGCAATACATTTGATGGAGCCAAATTTGTCTAAAGGAGAAGGGCTGGCTGTCGCTTTAGAAAAAATGCAAATTAGTCCAGATGATGTTTTAGCCGTCGGAGATGCCCCCAATGACATCTCAATGTTCGAATACCTCGGTCGTAGTGTAGCTGTCGGGGGTTGCTTTCAAGAATTGGCAGATGTAGCTGACGTAGTGTCTCCTCACATGCACGGAGATACNTTCGCTCCCCTTGTGGAAAGTATACTAGGAAACTGAAGAATCTGGTGCCGGAGGTAGGATTTGAACCTACGAAGCATTTCGCAGCGCATCTTGAGTGCGCCCCCTTTGACCACTCGGGTACTCCGGCTTGAATCACTCGCAGAGTTCATCAAACATCATTCTTCCTCATGATAATTTAGTGAAGAATTTCTCCTTGAATTAGCAATAACTACCAAAATTCCTGCAATAAATACTGACAAAACTGCAAGACCAAGGAGCATCGTCTCTGAATCTGCATTTTTCTCGATGCGTTCACTGACACTAGAGATTGGCACTGGTACAGCCTGCTGCTCATCGAGTAAAATTTGNAAACCTAAATCTCCNGTCTTCCATGCCTCAATCTCAAACTGATACACGAAGTCCATTCCAACAAGCAATGATAGATTCAAAGATTCCAATACTTTACCATCACTACGTAATAATGTCAGGTTAGACTGACCATCAATCAATCCGATATTCTTGATTGTAACTTCGATGGTTACAATGTCTCCAATCTGAGGGCGATATGGTGTAGCAATCATCTCTTCGATTTGTGGCTCATATGCAATCCATCGAATAAACGCATTAATTGGTTCAACTTCATTCGATCCATAGCCCGTAATTTCTCGTCCAGACGCATCCCTTCCTTCGAACCANATTCGAAGGGAGTCGCCTTTCTGAATATCGGCTGAGGTATTCATATCAACAAATGCAGAGTAAAGGTTTGACCTAACGCTCATGAACTCAATTGGAATTTCCGCNGCCCCCATAGAAGATTCGACGATCCTTCCCTGTCTCATNTANTTCCAGTACATCATGACTGAATCATTACCTACNCCTTCAGGATCNGATACAGTAAGTCTTACAGGAACACTGTCTAATTTGTCCGAATCTATACTGACCAAATAGCCGCTTGAAACNAATATCGAAGGANCTGTGTAATCGATCATTACATCGATACTGTCTCCTGAGGTGTATTGCCCTTCGAAATGAACAAATTTTGCNATTATNTTTACTTGAGTTCCATACAGTGAAGAGTCAAACACTACTCTTGTTGTTGATGTACCGTCNACATTGAACGAGCCTGTGCTAGTTGTATAGTTCAAGTCCCCAATGATTTCCACTTCATACATTACATTGAANGGNAGATTNTCGGCATTGATNNTTGTCCCTTTGTATCTTGCAACNAGATCGATATCAACAATATCTTGTGCATAAATAAACACGATATCATTGACAAATTGTCCAATTGGAGATATCTTATCTCTGGCATTAGCAATTTCCAACTCAACCCCGTTATGTATTGTCCANGCAAATAGCGAGATTGATGTGAAGCCTTCTAAGGGTGCATTTTCATCCCATAATCTCAATGAAGGTGTATTCAATTGAGTGCCAAGGTCTTCTTCAATATCCCATCGTAATTCGAATTTAAACTTGACATCCCATGTGTTAGTTTGGAAGCGTTGACTGGTTTCAACAACTGGGGACCTGATGAAACAGCTGTCATCATGTTCAATGCTTTGTCGCCATGGGTACCAATCTATCTCACACATTGACCTATTGTTAATCAAATCCAANTGCACCATGTCAATAGAATTAATTCCATTTTCGTCNGAAACGGTAAAATTGAATTCGTGAGTTTTACCAGGGAGGAGTTTGTTCTCATNCAAGTCAAAGGAAATNGATTCACCATTTATCCATGTAGAGTATCTTGGNTGTACCAAAATTCTTGCAAGAGGATTTTCAGCACTACCTCCNCCATTGAGAGGGTTGCCTGCCAAGTCAAANCCTGTCACGTAAACNTCCAACCAGCCAGTCTCCTCATTTGCCAAAGGCACTGAAGATTCGTCTATGAATGGTAAATCGATAATNGATTCTTGCGAACCTACTGGGGTAAGGAATTCGATNGACTCCCAATTTCTNCCGCTGCGGTTGTAAAATATCTCCATTTTTTCTGATAAGCCATTATCGTCTNTAACGTGTAATAGCAAAGGTATGTCTTGACCAAAATGCCAAACATGCCCATCTGCGGGTTGATTCCCACCTGGAGCATCAATTTCTAGGGAAATTATTTCTGAATTATTCAAATCTAACACGAAGTCTACATGCTGTTGAGAAGATGTTGTGTCGTAAGCTGTGGTTGTTTGGAAGTCTCCAATATTCTGTATCGTGGGAATTATTGAAACTAATTTTCCACTAAAGCCATCGATNTTTGGTGCTGTGAATGATGTATTGAATGTACCATCAGAGTCAATTGATGTTGGGATTTGACTAACATTAGCGTCGTCAACTTTTACGTTGATTATAATATCAAGATCATCAGGATTTGGATGAACGTTATTCANACCAGAATATCGNACTTCACCTTGAACTGTGATTATCTCGTCACCTTTTACATTAAGAGGCCACATAGGGTTGGAGAAGTCATGTAGTGATCTGTTATTGGCCCATGACTTGAACCCTATAACCTCCAAATCATTTGTTGATGCAGCATACTGAGNCGTGCCAGATACGCCCATTACTGGACCCATTGAGATGTCATCAGAATTAGTGCCTGATATGAACCAATACAGCCTTGCACTGTCGTCAAGTAACCATCTAGATTCTAGTGACCAAGTTACATTCTCTCCATCCCAACTTGAGTTTGATTGGTCCAAAGAAAGTATCCCAGCTCCTGAATTTTGAATAAATCTACCACCAGTCTCTAAGTTGTCTAATGTTATATCAACAAAAGAATCTGATATGCTAGTACTAGTGGAAATTTGNAAATTAACAGAATGCAAATTAGGTGANTTGACAATTGTTCGATGGCTCGATACTGCTGATTGTATATANCCCGGCCTAAANGTGGATTGTGGCANAGATACCCAATCATCAACAATAGGCTTNTCATGGAANATATCTCCATCNAAAATAATCCCTCCNCTGTCAACTGACACTGTTACTGGAAGAGAAGACGTGGAATCTAGGTTCTGTTGGAATTTATCCNCTAATGAAGTATTTATCATAATGCTATGACTCATTCCTGAAATAAAATTAGCTGAGATAAGGTTGAACTCAGTTGATGTATTTGTATTAAATCTAAAAGTGTAGTTCGACATATAATGAGAAAAACCTGAGTTGTTTATCCAAACAAAATTCTCACNTATCGATGGAGTCGAGTTNCCATTTGTTTGAACGTTAATACCACCGTTATAGCATTGATGAATCAGACCGCAGTTCCAAGATTGGGCAGAAAGATTTCTTGCTGGCAAAAGAATACTGAATTGAAGTTCTGATGTGTAATTAGCGCTAAATCCTGCAACATCACTGATTGTTGTATCGTTTCCGTCTATGGCCACATGATGCACATTGGTCGAATGATGGAATGTACCATTCCACATCCAATCTATTTCTGAATCATCACCCAAATCTATTGAAGGATTAACAGGAGACAACAATGAGATTGGCTCGACTTTTATCCAATCAAATATCTCCTCAGGAGATATCTTGANGAATACTTCTGAAGCAACGGAAGACCCATATGAATTCTTTACAATCTGGCCACATTCACCCTCATCNACTAAACTAGATTGCCCAATCATCGAAGTNGGATAGCCATTTGACAAAAATGGAATCCGTCCNTCGATTGTNAACATGGAAAGTGAGACATTACCATCACAATTGAAATCAATATCGCTGTAAGGCCTCCATGTTTTAATTGGCACTTTTAACAGGTAATCCGGGGTATTAGAATCAATAAGACTGGAATCAAAAATCCAATCTGGTATTTGGCTGTCAATTCGCTTCATTAAATCCCTATTCAAATACTCTGTAGCGCCGTGATGTAAGGTTAAGACGCTAGGGGTTAGTTTCTCATCAGTGGTAAAAAATTTCAATCTAAATTTCAATTGATTGTGTTGCCATGTTCCGACATCAATGTCAAATGGAAGAGATAAGTTGCTGTGACCTNGAATAACCTGACCATTGACATCTAGAACATCGGTAAGTAACTCAGTCCCATTTGGTATCTCAAATATTGAAGTTAATCTTCCCCATCCAGACTCATCTGCAGTTACAAGAGGACTTGTCCAAGTACCGTTTGGCCTGAATCTGTCAATGACAATACCAGCATCGTCTATGTACCATCCATCCTCCTCAACATATGTATCTGTGAAAAACGTAAATCTGATTCTGACATTTTCACCTGCTAAATCTGAAATATCTCCACTAACTCTACTAAAAGTATGATTTGCGTTGGAAGTACCGCAACCATTCGGAACTGAAGATCCATCGAAAATTCCTAANCCNTATAGCGGGGAATTGACATTTATTTGTGACACTCTTTCATAAAATCCTGAGATGTTCTGACCAAATGGTTGCCATGTGAGGCCATCATCTGTCGATGTGAATATCGTTCCCCCATCCCATGCCGCTTCTGTACAAACCCAATGNCTGAAAGTAAGCCTTGCTGTAGCTCCAGAGGGAATGCTGTAAATTGGAGAGACTAGATGTGTGTAAACATTATTTGAGTATATTCCTTGTAAGTTGATACCCATACCCTTACTCCCGCTAGGCCATACAGTTGAATTTGGTCCGTATCCATTTGAATTGTCGATATTACCTCTCTCCCAAGGAGATGAGCCTCTGATGTGATCAACACGCCAACCTGATGGAAGCGCTTGTATATTTTCAAATGAATCAAAATTTGACCACGGCCCGTTATGCCCCTCCCAATCAATGTGCTGCCAGTCATTGGGATAACCTGAGGATGTTTCCANAGTTTGAGTTGAATTGTCTGTAAAATTGTGCAAATTTCTAATCTGCATTGCAGGTGTTCCTCCTGCACTTATGACTTTCAAATCGTCTATCATCATGCCTTCCCAGCCATCGACAGCATTTGCACCATAGTTTATCGAAGAATCNGTAGTAATTCTAAATTTGAGTAATGTGTTAGCAGCGTTTGGGTTGCTAGTTGCTGAGGGTGGGAATGGATGCATTAACTCTCTCCAACCATAGGAAGTTTGTGAGTACAGAGAGCCTCCAGATAACATCCCCTGTCCAGGNACTCCAGGTAGCGGGCTCATTATTGTCCANGTTGAGCCGTTNTTCTCAGAAACCATAACCACAAGGTTGTCATANTATCCTCCTTGCATGTCCCAGTTTGCCCAATAAGTTAGTTCCAATGGAGATGTTAGGCCTGAGAGATCAACTGGCACAATCAATGTACCATCTGCGTTTGGAGAATATTGTCCACTTGCATTGCCATGAAACCATGCTGCAATGGGCTCACCAACATTCGTCAAATTGAATGAATCAATGAATAGTCCAATGTCATTCCCTGAATTGGTTGATGTACTGACATAGAATCTGAAACCTATTGAGGTAGCAGTTTTAGTTAGGTTATCTAGTGAATAAAACTCCTGAACCCAATTTCCTGACGCCCCTGACCAATTGTCAAGAGTAATCCAATTTAGACCGTTATCTATGGAGTAATGAAATTCGGCAATATCGTCTAAGTCGAATGAATTCCATCGATCAAATGTTAGGTTGAAGTATCTAACAACGTCTGGTACTGGCCAGAATTGCGAACGAATATACCCTGAGTAACCTGGTGGAATTGAACCATTTGTACCTGCTGCAATATCTCCAGATGTAGCATTCTGTGGACCATAATTCACCAAGGAAAGATTCACTGGCATCCAAAATTCATCCCCCTGTGACGACCAAGTAGAAAACTGAGGTTTGCTTGCTTCAAAATCTGTCATCTCCCCATATGTTGATTTTGGAGACAAACGAAGGTCACCTGCTGAAGTTAATGACGAAGTCCCATCGGAAACTCCTGCAGAAAAACTGTTTCCAGTGTCTGTTGACCAAATAGTTCCGTTATCAGGAGCTTCGACCCATTGTGGAGCTATGTTGTATTCTGCCCCTGTAATTGTAGAATTTGATGGGATAACGAATCCATCATATGTCGAATTTGAGGGACTTAACCCGACTTCATCCGGAGTGGATTCAGGTCCCTGCCAGTGTGAAACATCTGCTGAAGCCCAAGGCATCAGCATCATCAGTATCACAAGGAAGTAGGCTTGTCTGATTGGGTCCACCACAGGTGGACCCATGGTTGGCAGGTTTGAATCTTCGTTTTCATCGTGCATTGATTTCATCTGAAGGGTTGATAGGTGGCCCGCGCCACGGGTCCATGCATGGCCGAGCGGACTACACTCAACCAGTCACAGGCCAAAGAAGTAGAGGAGCAACTATTCTCCACACTTAGACAACAGACAGGAAGAAACATACCAATGCCACTACCAAGGACCGATTTTTGGGAAAAGGTTGGAATGCTGTTAGAAACTATTGAGATGGAAATTCACGAGATTTACAGAACTATTGGACCTTCTTTAAAGTTACAAACAATGCAAAAAAGGCAGGCTAACGTAAGAAGAACAGCCTCGGAATTAGCAAGAAAAAGAATTGTTGCATTAATGCAACATTCTGCTAGCATGGCACTGAGAACAGAGGGGGGATCGCAAGGTCAAGATTTAGCGAGCTTAGATTGGACAAGACATGACCCCTCAGAAAGAGAATTTTACTCAAATGCTACTGAGCAATTGAACAAATTCAAACAGACTGTGAACTGGAGTGGGATGCAAATGGGACTTGCTGCTGAGGAATTCACCAAGGACATGAGACTCGCACCAGGTACCACACAACTCGATTCTTTTGTTCCAGAGAGTGGAGGATTAACCGGACAGGGTCCTCCGCCTATTGCTTTAGAAGACAACTCAAAACCAATAGAAGAATATGAGATGGATGAAGAGGAAATACTCGCACAATCTTCTGAAGAATTTCCTGAACTTGCCGGTATGAATCCAATTTCCGACCAAAATTCGAAACCAATTATTGAGGAAAATAATCAGAATCACGCTGCTGCAATGGAATTAGCACCTTCGAGAAAAAAAGAGGAAATGGATTTCGATGCTTGGGCAATGGCTGAAGCTGCAGCTGTTGACAATGAAAGTGCACAATCAGAAATTGTTGAAGAGGATGCAACCGGTACTAGCAACCTGCTGCGAATAAGAGTAATTCAGTCAATAGATGAACCAATAATTACAGCTGATGGAGAAATAAATCTTGGAGCAGGTGATGTCCTATTCCTTGATGAAATGACTGCGAATTACCTGATTGACTCTGGAGTAGCTGAATCTGCATCATTGTGAGCAGTTCGTGAAAAGCGTGTTGATGAGTAGACGGCAAGTGTATCGGAGAGGAGGTTCGTTTGAACCTTACCTGCCGTCTACTCATCGGGGCTGACGCATGATGCGCCTCTGACTTGTGTCAGATTTAATTCATCGAGCGCATTGAAAGTTCAATGCTGACTGTGTCCGGGATAGGTATTCTTGCGACCTGTCTTAGAGCGCTTTCGTCCTTACCACTTGTGATATCCATTTCTAGAAGACGCTTGTGAATTCGCATCTCCCAGTGATCGTATGTTTCACTTCCCTCGCCATCTGGTGCTTTGCGGACTGGTACCACAAGACGCCTTGTTGGTAGTGGAATTGGCCCACGGAGGCTGATGCCGCCGTTATCACAGATTGTCTTGATCTGAGATGCTACGGCATCGATGTCACGATGGTTCTCGCCTGTTAGTTTGATGATGGTCACTGCTGCCATGATTTCACCTCTCTTCCATTCGGATCGTAGTCCAGTCGGAACTCAAACTCACTTCTTCTCGATCTTTAGGCAGACGCCTGCAGCGACGGTCTTACCCATGTCACGGATAGCGAAGCGGGACAATTCTGGGAATGTGTCCATTTGCTCGATTGCCATTGGCTTGGTTGGTTGGAAGCGAATTAGACATGCGTCACCAGTCTTCAGGAAAGACGGGTTTGCTTCTTTACCAGACTTGTTGGTCTTCTCTAGCAGTTCCTGGAAGCGCACAGCGACCTGAGCGGTGTGTGCGTGGAATACTGGTGTGTAACCAA